>JBAUJK010000059.1:0-7162 GCA_049683695.1 Burkholderiaceae bacterium | reverse complement strand
GAGCAGCACCGTCCAGCGGCAAAAGCCGGTCTGCGCATAGAACACCATCCGTTCCAGCGCCGCGCGCTCGCGTTCGCCCTGCCGGCGGCCGGCGTCGGCCAGCTCGTGGAGGCGGTCCGGCGCGGCGTCGCCCTGCAGCCGATAGGCGAGCGGACGTGCCTGGCGCGCCACCGCGCCGCCCTCTTCCAGCATTTTCAGTATTCCCTTCAGGCGGCCGGCCGACAGCTGGCGCAATTCGGCGTGCAGCGGCTCGAAGCCGACCGCCGGCCGCCCCAGCTTCTGCAGCGCGCGGCAGACCAGGGCCAGTTCGTCGGGCCCGGGATCGTGCCGCGCCAGGAAGAATTGCTGGATGCGCTTGTCCTGCAACTGGTACAGCAGGATGCAATCGGCCGGCTCGCCGTCGCGGCCAGCGCGGCCGGATTCCTGGTAATAGGCTTCCAGCGTGCCCGGCATCTGGAAATGGATCACGAAGCGCAAATCGGATTTGTCTATTCCCATGCCGAACGCATTGGTGGCGACCATCACGCGCGTTTCGCCCTGCATGAAGCGCTGCTGGCTGTCGCTGCGCTCCCGGGCCGATAGGCGGCCGTGATACAGGCCGGCATCGACGCCGGCTGCGGCCAGGGCTTGCCGCAATTCCTGCGCCGCCTTCACCGTCGCGGTGTAGACGATGCCGCAGCCGGTGTTTTCGCGCAGCAGTTGCAGCAACTGCCGACGCTTCTCGTCGTCGCTGGCGGCATGCAGCACGCGGTAGCGCAGATTCGGCCGGTAGATGCCGGTATTGATCACGCGCATCGCCTTCAGGCCGAGCTGGCGCGCGATGTCGTCGATTACGTCCTCGGTCGCGGTGGCGGTCAGCGCCAGCACCGGCGGATGGCCGAGCGCCGCCACCGCTTCGCCGAGCTTCAGGTAATCGGGACGGAAATCGTGTCCCCACTGCGAAATGCAATGCGCCTCGTCGACCACGAACAGGTCGATCGGGGTGCGCCGCAACTCGGCCAGGAAGTCCGGATTGGCCATCCGCTCGGGCGTAGCAAATACGATGTCGCTGCGCGCGCGGCGGATGTCGTGCAGCGCCTTGGCTTCCTCGCGCTTGTTCAGTGTGCTGTTCAGCTGCGCCACGTCGACGCCGATGTCTTCCAGCTTGTCGGCCTGGTCTTCCATCAGCGAGATCAGCGGCGATACCACCACCGTGGTGCCCGGCATGTTTAGCCCGGGCAGCTGGTAGCACAGCGACTTGCCGCTGCCGGTCGGCATCACCGCCAGGGTGTCGCGGCCTTCCAGCACGCTCTGGATCACTTCCGCTTGGCCGGGGCGCAGGCGCGTCAGGCCGAAGGTGTCGCGCAGGGTTTTCTCGAGTTCCCGGCGACGGCGCTGGCGCGCGGAGGTTGGAGTTGCGGGCATAAAAAAACGGCAACGCATCGGGTATTGTCCAGTGGACAAACCGATGGCGTTGCCGTTCCTGCTACCGCGAGCAGGACTGATCTGCCACAGCGCGGGCCAACCGTCGGCCCGCGGCGGCAGCCGTCAGAAGCGGTCTCCGGCCGGACGGGTGATTTCGTGGATCGAACGCATGATCTGCTGCGCCTTGGCCGGATCGCGGTAGGTGCTGGCGATGGCCTTGTTGGCCGTGGCGCCGCCCGCCTCCGCTTCTCCGGGCAACGGCTTGCCGGCGCAGGTCAGCTTCCGCGGCGGCATCTTGCCGCTCGCCAGGTATTCGAGCACGCTGGTGTCGGCACAAGTGTCGCCATACGGATACAGCGCATGCGTGTAGTCATCCTCGATCAGCACCATACTTGCGTTCGGCAGCGCCGCCAATGTCGCTTCGGCCCCTTCGATCGGGGTTGCGGTGTCGAAGCGGCTTTGCAGCAGCAGGATCGGATCGGCCTTGCCGGCATTGGTCAGCGATGGCCGCTTGACCGGTCCGTTGCCCCAGTGCAGGCAGGGATTGCTGGTCGAGCCGCCTCCCAGCAACGGGTACTTGGCCACGGTCTGGTTGCCGACTTCGACCCAGTACTGCTCGTCACCCTGTGTGGCGGTGTCGTTGCAGATCACGGTTTGATAGACCGCCGCGGACGGCTCGAGCAAGGCGATGCGCGGTTGCGCCGGCATGAACAGTGCGTTGTTCATCCCCTGGGCCGCGCCCTTGGCCTGATCGTTGTCGGCAACAGTGGGTGAAAACGGGTATTGGGCAATGGCGGCGTTCAGTTCGGCAAAGCCGGCACCCGGCATTTGTACGCGCAACTGATGCAGGCCTATCGCGCCCATCATCGCCCAGACCCCACGTTCGACGTCGTACTGCTTGTAGAACGGCATCATGCGCACCATCAGCGCCTTGATTTCCGGCGCCAACGGCTGGATCGCAGCGGCCACCTGTTCCGGCGTCGTCCCGAGGTTGAAGCGATCCGGGTGGCGCGCCGCATAGGACACCAGGATGCGGTCGATCAGGCGCTGCCGGCCCATCTGCATGCCGATTATGGCGTCGTCGAAGGTCGCGGTGGCGTCCATGCTGCTATCCAGCAGCATGCGACCGACTCGCTCCGGGAACAGGCTCGCATACCAGGCGCCGAGCCAGGTACCGTACGAATAACCGATGAAGTTCAGCCGTTCGTCGCCCAGAATGGCGCGCAGCAGATCCATGTCTCGCGCGGTGGCGTCGGTGTTGATATACGGCGTCAGTGGATTCTTGCCGCAGGTCTTGGCGGTCAGCCGTGCATTGTGCTGCGCGGCGGCGATATTGGCCGGACTGCGATCGAAGGTCAGGCTGTTTTCATTCACCATCTGCTCGGTCGACAGGCAGACGAGCGTAGTGCTGGCGCCCATGCCGCGCGGCGAAAAACCGATCAGGTCGTACTGCGCCTCGAGCTCCTTCATCAGCTTGCCGTTCGGAGATTCGGGGATGGCTTCCTTCCACAGCGTTGCCGTTTGCGGTGCCAGGAACAATCCATCGTTGCCAGGGCCGCCGGGGTTGAACAGGATGGCGCCGCGGCGCTTGGCCGGGTCGGTGCCGGCCACCTTCAGCAACGCCACCTTCAATTCACCCTTCTGCGGCTCGGCATAATCCAGCGGTGCGCGCATCAATGCGCACTTGGCGCGCTCACCCAGTTCCTCGAAGTAGGTGACGTCGCGCCCGAGGATGGTGCTGTCGCAGCTTTGCCAGTCGAGTTTCTGCTGCTTGAAGGAAGCCAGCGGATCGGGCGGCGGCGAGCTGCCGCCGCCGCAGGCGCTCAGGACGGCCGCGGCCAGCGTGATCGCGGCCAGGCGGAAATGGGACAGAGTGGTGATACGGAATGTCATGGCGTCGAATGCAGATGAAAAAAGCAAAAAACCGGATGGCGATGCCGGGCACTCGCATACTCCCGGAACACACGGCTCAAACCGGGCGTATTTACAGAAAAATTAATACATACTCCCATGGCACCGATGCGGGTAACGCAGAGGCTAAAAGCGTTTCCCGCAACGGCCGGAACGGTAACGGCAGCCGCCCTGCTCTCTTGATGCTCCGGGACGATGCGTACTGCCGCAACGGCCGGAAAACCGGGCCGCCGCCGGCAGTCGCCGCGCGTGACGATTCTGTCCAATGTCGATTGGCAGGGAAATGGCTCGTCCGAGCCATAGTCAGCTATGGAGAAAAAACGTATCGCGCCATGGGCAAGGCGCGCCGCAGCCGTGACGGGAAAGGTGGGATGCGCCGATCGCGGGTCAGCCGGCGCTGAGCTTTTGCAGCGCCTGCTCGCGGCTATCGGTGACGTTCAGGATGGTCAGGAAGCCACTGATGTCGAACACTTCGCGGATGTGCGGGCGCATCCCACACAGTACCAGCCGGCCGGCAGACTGCTTCAGCCGCTTGGCCACCACCAGCACCACGCGCAGCCCGGCGCTGGAGATGTAATCGAGCTGGGACAGGTCGAGCAGCAGCCGGTTTTTGCCAGCCAGCAGGTGGCCGAGGATTTCGGTTTCGGTCTCGGCAGCATTGCCGCTGTTCAACTGGCCTTCGGGGCTGATCACCAGAATGTCGTCGATGTGTTCGTATTTGCTCGTCATGAAATCCTGCCCCGGGAAACGCGACCGGCAGGCAGTGCGGCACCCGTGCCGCCGCAGAGCCGCAAAGCCATGCGGAGACGGATTTGCCTGCCGTCAAGGATGGCCATTCTAACATCGAAGGGAGTGGCGCCGACCGCCCGCAGCGGCGGCCAACACGGTGGAAAAATCCGGGTCGAGAAGCGCGTAGGGCGCGCAGCGCCTAGGCTGCCGGTGGCAGCGCCTTGCCGAAATACAGCCGGTTCTCGCCGTCGCAACGCACGTAGCGCACGCCATCCATCAGCGTGCGCAGGAAATGCACGCCGAGGCCGCCGACGGCGCGCGCTTCCAGGTCCAGTCCGAGGTCGGGCGGCGGTGCCGACAGCGGATCGAAGGCGCGGCCGGCATCGCGCACCTCGGCTTCCACGCGGCCGCCGGCCAGCGCCAGCCGCACGTGGATGCGCTGGCTGCCGTCGTCCGGCCGCGGGAACGCGTAATGCATCACGTTGACCACCACTTCTTCCAGTACCAGCTTCAGGTTGTAGACCAGCGTCGCGGGTAGCGCATGCGCCTCGCAAAAGGCGGCGACCGCGGCCGCCAGCCGTTCCAGTTCGGCGACATCGTTGCGCAATTCGAGCACCAGGTGGTCTGGCTGCATCATCGAAACTCCCGCGGGATGGCGCCGCCGACCCCGGGCGGCGCGTGCCGGCCGAGTGTAGCATGCAGCCCGAAAAACCCCCTTCCTGCGACAGCGATACCGGACTCGCAGTGGCGGCATTGCGCGACCGGCGGCTATTGAACTGTGGCATCATTTATTCTTTTCCCAGGGGAACGGTTTGAAGCTGCTGCTGTGCACCAAGCGCGATCTGGTCGGCAATATCATGTTGAACCGCTTGTTGCCGCTGCTGACACCGCAGCATCAGGTGGAAGTGCTGCTGGCCAATCGCATCCGGCCGGAAACCGACAGCGTGGCGGAACTCGGATGGATGAAGTTCTTCGAGCAGGATCTGCCGAACCGCCTGCTGTTTCCGCTAATCGACCATCTCGATCCGGCTACCGCCGGCGCTACCCAGTGGCTGTCGTTCGGCGCACTGGCGCAGCGGCACGGCGTGCGCATCGAGGACGCCGGCCACATTCCGAATGCCACCGAACTGACGCGCCGCGTGCGCGAGGCGGCGCCGGAACTGATCGTCTCGTTCCAGTTCGGCTTCATCTTCAAGCCGGAAGCACTGGCGGTGCCGGCGCGCGGCGCGCTCAACCTGCATTCCGGCGCCCTGCCCGCGCGCGCCGGTGTCAATCCGACCTTCTGGTGCATGAAGGACGGTGACCGCGACGCCGCCTGCACGCTGCACTGGATCGACGCCGGTATCGATTCCGGACCGCTGGTCGAAGTGCGGCCGCTGCCGCTCGACTATTCGCGCTCGCTGTTTTCCAACTGGATCGCAAACTACGAAAACGGCGCGCGCCTGATTGCCGACGCCGTCGCCACGCTGGCCGCCGGTAACCGCCTGCCGGCGCTGGAGCAGGATGCCGGCAGCCGTCGCTACGTGCCGAAGCCGAGCGCGGCCGACTTCGCCGACTTCGCCGCGCGCGGCCGGCGCCTGATCGATGGCGCCGATTACCTGGAACTGCTCGGCCGCTACCTGCCGGCATGAGGCGCGTGCAGCGATGAATCTGGCCTTCACCAAGATGCACGCCTGCGGCAACGACTTCATCGTGATCGACGATCGTGCCGGCCGCCTCGTCGGCGCCGAGGTACAGCTGGCGCGCCGGCTGTGCCGGCGCCGGCTGGCGATTGGCGCCGACGGTCTGCTGCTGCTGCGCGCCAGTCCGGCGCCGGGGCGCTTCGGCATGGTGTTCGTCAACGCCGACGGCCTGATTGGCGAAATGTGCGGCAACGGCGCGCGCTGCCTGGCCGCCTACCTGCGCCGCGCCGGTCTGGCTGGTCCCGAACTGCGGCTGGACACGCCGGCCGGCACGGTGCCGGTGCGCTTCCACGGCGAATCGATCGTGCTCGAACTGCCGCCCATCGGCACGCTGCACGCCGGCATCGCGATCGCCTGGCAGGGCCATGACTGGCTGTTCGACCAGATCGACATCGGCGTGCCGCACGTGGTTTGCTTCGTCGCCGATCGCGCTGCCCTGCGGCAGGTGCCGGTCGACACGCTCGGGCGCCATGTCCGTCATCACGAGCGCTTCGCGCCGCGCGGCTGCAACGTCAATTTCGCCGCGCTGGAAGATGGCCGGCTCCACTTGCGTACCTACGAGCGCGGGGTCGAGGCCGAGACTCTCGGCTGCGGCACCGGCGCCACCGCGGCGGCGCTGGCGGCGCAGCGCCGCTTCGGCCTGCCGGCGGCGGTCGAGGTGGTGACCAGCAGCGGCGAGCCGGTGCGCATCGACTGCACGCCCGGCGGCCCGCTGCGGCTGGCCGGCGGCGCTCATTTCGTCGCCGACGGCCGCGTCGACGCCAGCCTGCTGCAGGGTCTGGAGTTGCCCGCATGAAGGGCCGCGCGCCTTCGCTGAACCGCTATTTCGCTGCCATCCTGTGCGTCGCGCTGCTGGCGACGGCGGCGGCAGCAACGATCAGCTGGCTGCATTTCGCCGAACAGCGCAGCGCGCTGCTGCGCGAAAGCCGTTTCCAGTTCAGCTTGAACAGCGTCATCGGCAATCTCGAATCGGGGCTGCGGCTCGGCCTGCCGCTGGCTGATCTGCCAGGCGCGCAGGGACAGATCGAGCACGTCCGCGTGCGCGACCCCGGCATCCTGTCGATCGACGTGTTCGACGGCGACGGCCGCATCCTGTTTACCACCGATCACGGCGGCATCGGCGCCCATCTGCCGGCCGCGCGCAGCGCGCCGTGCCTGGCCAATGGCGGCTGGCGCGGCCGCGACGAGGACGGCAGCATGCAGTGCGGCGTGCTGCAGAACAGCTACGAGCAGGTGGTCGGCGGCGTGCTGCTGCGCTACCAGCCGGTGACGCGTGCCGGCACCATCAACCTGCTGAACCGGCATTGGTCGGTGCCGCGGATGGTGACGGTAATACTGGCCCTGCTGGCGGCGCTGGCAGCGCTGGCCATCGGCGCCGCCTGGCTGCGTCTGCGGCCGCTGGAGCGGCGGCTCGAGGCGCTGGCGGCCGGCGTCGA
>JBAUJK010000058.1:0-1964 GCA_049683695.1 Burkholderiaceae bacterium | reverse complement strand
GCGCTTCGCCGCGGTCGCTGCCCGGCTGGCCGCCGATGGCTGGCGCATCGCGCTGACCGGCGCTGCCAGCGAACGCGCGCTGGCGCTGGAATTTGCCGCCCACATGTCGGCACCGTTCGTCGACCTGTGCGGCAAGACCACGCTCGGATCGCTGGCGGCGCTGATCGCGCACAGCCGCCTGCTGTTGTGCAACGACACCGGCGTTTCGCACGTTGCGGCGGCGCTGCGCACGCCGAGCCTGGTGGTTGCCTGCGGCAGCGACGTGCAGCGCTGGGCGCCGCTCGACCGCACGCTGCACCGGGTGCTGGCCGAGCACCCGGCCTGCCGCCCGTGCATGCATCCGGTGTGTCCGATCGGGCATCCATGCGCGCTGGCGATCGACGCGGCACGGGTGGCGCAGGCCGCGTCGCAACTTCTGAGCACGGAGGCCATCCATGCCGCATGAACGCCTGCGCATCCTGACCTGGCACGTACATGGCAACTACCTGTATTACCTGTCGCAGGCACCGCACGATTTCCACGTCGTCACGCGGCCGGGCAATCCGCCCGGCTATGCGGGCCGTGTCGGCGCGCTGCCGTGGGGCGGCAACGTGCACGAAGTGCCGTATGAACGGGTAGCGCACGAACAGTTCGACTGCGTCCTGTATCAGCACCATGCGCATTACGCGACCGACCGCGAGCGCCTGCTGAGTCCGGCCCAGCGCGCGTTGCCGACGATTTTCCTGGAACACGATCCGCCGCAGCAGCATCCGACCAACACGCTGCACCCGGTGCAGGATCCGAACGTGCTGCTGGTGCACGTGACGCCGTTCAACGCACTGATGTGGGACAACGGCGTCACGCCGTGGCGGGTGATCGAACACGGCGTGGTCGAACCGGCCGTGACTGACCGCCGCAGCACGCTGCCGAAAGGGATCAGTGTGGTCAATAATCTGGCGCGCCGTGGCCGCCGGCTGGGTGCCGACGTCTACCAGGAAGTTCGCCGGCAAGTGCCGCTCGACCTAGTCGGCATGGGCGCGCACGAGCTGGACGGTCTGGGCGAGATCGCCAACCCGGAACTGCCGGCCTTCATGGGGCGCTACCGCTTCTTCTTCAATCCGATCCGCTACACCAGCCTCGGGCTGGCGGTGATCGAGGCGATGATGGTCGGACTGCCGATCGTGGCGCTCGCCACCACCGAGATGGCGCTGCTGGTCCGCAATGGGCAGAACGGCTATGCCGACACCAGGGTGCCGGTGCTGGTGGAGGCGATGCGCCACCTGCTGAAGGATCCGGCGCTGGCGCGCGAGCTGGGGACGCGGGCACGGCGCGATGCGCTGGAACGCTTCGGCATTGCCCGTTTCGCTGCCGACTGGGACCGGCTGCTGCGCGAGGTGACAGCATAGAGGCCGTCAGCGCGCGTGCGCCGCGCCGCGATCCGGGCTGCGGCGTTCTTGCTCCGTGCGCCAGCGCAGCAGGCAGTGCCGCATCTTGTCCACCGGCGGTGGCAGTACCCGACGCTGGTGTCGCACCCAGCGCCAGCCGCGCAGCGTTTCCCACCAGCCGCGGATGCCCCCGGCATCGCGCCAGACTTGCGGCGCCGCGCGCAGCGTGACGGCGAGAGCGCTCGTCGCCGGTAGCCGCAGCCAGGCGCTCCAGACTGCGTTACGCGCCAGCAGGCGGCGCCGGCGGTCAGGATTGCGCAGCGGCGACGGGTGATGGAATACCGTCAGCTGCGGCAGGTACAGCATCGACCAGCCGGCGCTGGCGAGATCGAGCGCCAGCACGGTTTCCTCGCCGCCCAGGAAAAAGCGCGGGTGGTAGCCGCCTAGTGCCAGGAAGACCGAAGTGCGGAAGGCGCTGGCCCCGGCCAATAGACCCAGGATCGGCCGTCCTGGCAGCCCGGAGCGCGGCGGCAGCGGGCTGGCCGCCATCTGGCTGCTGGTCGGGTCTTCGCGGCGCTCGGGGCCGACCAGCACCCGCGC
>JBAUJK010000057.1:0-2872 GCA_049683695.1 Burkholderiaceae bacterium | reverse complement strand
GACGAACACCAGCGCCGCGCCGTCGCGCATCACGAGGTCGATCTCGCCGCCCTTGCAGCGGAAATTGCGCTCGACCAGCGTCAGCCCCTGGCGCCGCAGATGCTCGAGCGCCGCGTCCTCGCCGGCGGCGCCGATCAGCTGGCGGCTGGTGCGCGGCCGCCGCAGGAACTGGCCGAAATCCATCTAGGCGGGTTCCTTCGAACTGCGCGGATGCAGTCCGGCCGACGGGCGCACGATTCCGCTCATTCCGCGGCTCCCCTGTTTTCCGGCCGGCCGTCGGAGCCGAAGCGCGGCAGGTTCCAGTGCAGGCGCAGCGACAGATAGCGCAGGCCGATGCAGACCAGGATCGGCAGCCAGGTGCCGAGCGGCTCCGGCCAACTGTAGCGCGCGCCGGCCACCGCGAGCGCAGCGCCGACCAGCGCCGCCGACGCGTAGATTTCCTTCTGCAGCACCACCGCGACGCGATTGAGCAGCACGTCGCGCGCGACGCCGCCGCCGACCGCGGTGACGATGCCGAGCAGGATTGCGACTTCGGCACCTTGGCCGAAATGCAGTGCCTTTTGCGCGCCGGCGACCGCGAACAGCCCGAGGCCGCCGGCGTCGAACAGCAACACCGGCTGCTGCAGCCGGCTCACCAGTGGATAGGCGCCGAGCGCCAGCAGCGTCGCCGCCGCCACCGTCACCAGATAGCGCAGGTCGGCCAGCCCGGCGGGCGGGATAGCGCCGATGCACAGGTCGCGCAGCACGCCGCCGCCGCAGGCGGTGATGAACGCCGCCGTCAGCACGCCGAACAGGTCCAGCCCGCGCTGCCGCGCGGCGGTGGCGCCGCTGATGGCGAATACGAAGGTGCCGGCCAGATCGAGCAGGTTGAACGCGAACTGGCCGCTCATGCGGCCAACTCGCTGGCGCCGACGCCGACGCCAGCGCCGAGCCAGGCGGCGGCAGCCGCCAGCATTGCCTGCAGCCCGGTCTTCAGCGTCGGATCCAAGACCGGCGCGTACTTCGGCGAGTGGTTGCTGGGGATGGCATTCAACTGCTTGGCGGCCTTGGCCTGTGCATAGACCTTCGGATCGGTGCCGCCGACGATCCAGAACACGTAGGGCACGTTCCAGCGTCGGCCGAACACGCTGAAATCCTCGCTGGCCGAGGCCGGCGCCGTTTCATAGGCGTTGTCGCCGAACTGCATCCGGAACGCCTGTGCCACGCGGGCGGTGGCGGCGGCGTCGTTATCGGTCGGCGGGTAGCTGCTGAGCGTGCTGAATTCCGGATCGCGCGGCGCATCCGACGCCTGGCATTCGGCGCAGCAGATGCGCCGCACCGCGGCCAGCATGTGTTCGCGCACGTCGTCGTCGTAGGTGCGGATGTTCAGCTTGATGGTGGCGTCGTCCGGAATGATGTTTTCCTTGGTGCCGGCCTGCAGCGCGCCGATCGTCAGCACCGCACTTTGCAGCGGCCCGATCTCGCGCGAGACCACGGTCTGCAGCCGCATCGTGGTGGCCGCCGCCATGATCACCGGATCGATCGAGGTCTGCGGCTGCGAGCCGTGCGAGCCGCGCCCGAACAGCTTGACCTTGAGGCTGTCGCCGGCCGACAGGATGACGCCGCTACGATAGCCGACGGTGCCGGCGGCGCCGACCATCACGTGCTGGCCGAGGATCACGTCCGGCTTCGGGAAGCGCTCCATCATGCCGTCGTCGATCATCCCCTGGGCGCCGCGCGAGACTTCCTCGCCCGGCTGGAACACCGCCAGCAGCGTGCCGCGCCATTGCTGCCGCCGGGCGGCCAGCACGCGCGCCGCGCCGATCAGCCAGGTCACGTGCAGGTCGTGGCCGCAGGCATGCGCGACCCCCACTTCGAGGCCATCGTCGTCGTGCGCCTTGACGGTGCTGGCATACGGCAGGCCGGTGGCTTCGGTGATCGGCAGCGCGTCCATGTCGGCGCGCAGCATCACGGTCGGTCCGTCGCCATTGCGCAAGACGCCGACCACACCGGTACCGCCGACGCCGGTGGTGACCTCGAAGCCCTGCGCGGCCAGTGCGTCGGCCGCGACCCTAGCGGTGCGCACCTCGTGCATAGACAGTTCGGGATGGCGGTGCAGGTCCTGGTAGACGGCGGTCAGGTCGGGGAGCAGGCGGTCGATGTCGGCTTCGGCGGCGGCAATGAATGGATGCATGGCAATCCTCCGGGATCGTTGTTGCGCCCGCTCCAGGAGGACCGCAGCCGGCCGGACCCGCTGCTGTACGGATACCCCGCCGCGCTCGCCGCCCGGTACTGCGGACGCCGAGCTTTCACTATAGGCGCGGGTGCCCGTTTTTGCCATGATTTTTACCGAAAGCGCGCGCCCCGAGTTGTCGTCATGCAGCGCTTACGGGCCGGCCAGCGGCTGCACGCGGCCGTCGCGGTAGATCGCCTGCGTTTCGACGCGCTCGAAGCCGGCGCCGCCGTTGCCGAAGCGGACCGTCAGCCGCCCGGTGACGCCGTCGAGGTTGAAATCGGTGCGGCCGGCGCCCACTTCGCGCGCCACGCGGTAGGCGTCGATGCCGAGCGCGTACAGGCGTTCGCGCACCGCGCTGCGCTTGCCGGCATCGACCGAATGCGGATAGATCATCACCGCCGGGTGGTCGCGCTGCAACTGCCACGGGATGTCGACCAGCCGCGCGCCGTCCAGACCCGGTACCGGCTCGGCGTCGGCCCAGTCGGCCTGCGCCAGCGGATTCAACTGCGAGGTGCCGTACAGCGGGACGGCGTCGCCGATGGCGGTGCGCAGCTGCAGCGCCTGTTGCGCGTCGAGCGCGACGAACAGCGCCTGCGGCTGTTCGGCGGCGATGCGCTGGCGCAGCTGCACCAGCGCGCCGGGATCGAGGTTGGCACC
>JBAUJK010000056.1:0-1544 GCA_049683695.1 Burkholderiaceae bacterium | reverse complement strand
TGGTCAACGAAGCCGGCACCACGATGCAAGACATCGTCGACAGCGTCAAGCGCGTCACCGACATCATGGCCGAGATCACGGCGGCGTCGGCCGAGCAGACCGACGGCATCGAACAGGTGAACCGGGCGATCAGCCAGATGGACCAGGTCACGCAACAGAATGCGGCGCTGGTCGAGGAAGCGGCGGCGGCGTCGGAAGCGATGCAGGCGCAGGCACGCCAGCTGGCGCAGGTGGTCGGGATGTTCCGGATAGCGGAAGCGAATGCCACGCCGGCCATGCTTTCTGCTTCACCGGCATCGCTGGCGGCGGCTCCGATAGCTAAGAAGACGGGCATCGTTGCCGACCGGCGCAACAGGCCCATCCGGACGCAGTCGGCAGGCGGCGACGGTTGGGAAGAGTTCTAGACGACCGATCAATGCGTGCATGACGCTACCGCCTTTGGAATAGGAGGTTTTTCACCCAATCGAAAGTTTTTCAGGTAGCAGGGCCCGACAGCCGGCAATGACAGAACCGTCGCCGGACGTTGCCATTATCGCCGTCGTTATCACGATGAGCGATATCGGAATAAAAACTCAAAAAGGGAGACATGATGAATCTGCGCGGCTTACGTATCGGCACCCGATTGGGAATCGGCTTTGGCCTCATATTGCTGATCCTCGTATCGGTACTGGTGATCGGGAATATATCGAGTACCCGCAACAGCAACCAATTGGCCCATGGACTGCAGGTCGCAAACGCCAAAAGCGTATTGGCAGCGGCCATGAAGAGCGCGATGCTGGAAGGTGGTATTGCGATGCGCAACATCGGGCTGCAGTCCGATATCGCCGCAATGCAAAAGGAAGAGGAGCGGGTCAAGTCCGAGCAGAAGCGTTATGCCGAAGCGCGCAACCAGTTGGCGGCTTTCGGCTTGAACGAGACCGAAAAGAAAATACTTGACCATATCGCCAAGCTCGACGCTGACCTCGCGGAGCCATTCAAAAAGGCGATCCAGGAAGTCCTGGCGTTCAACGGCGAGGCGGCTGCCGCAGAAATCATCTCCACCCGCATCGACCCCCTGAGCAAGGAAGCGATCGCCGAAATCGACAAGCTGGTCCAGATGCAGCAGGCTGCCGAGCGCGAGATTCTCGACGGCGCCGTCACCACGCAGCGCAATCTCACTTACCTGTTCGTTCTGATGGGGGCCGCGGCGTTGGCGCTTGGCGGCCTGTTGGCGGTGATACTGACGCGCAGTATCGTCCGGCCACTGCGCGATGCGGTCGGAGTGGCCAAGAAGGTGGCGGCCGGAGAATTGACTTCGCACATGGAGGTGAAGAGCAGGGATGAGGTCGGCGAGCTGCTGCAGGCATTGAAGGAAATGAATGAAAGCCTGCGCCGGATCGTCGGCCAGGTACGGCACGGTACCGATTCGATGACCAGCGCTTCAGCGGAGATTGCGACGGGGAATGCGGACTTGTCGTCGCGGACGGAAGCGCAGGCGAGTTCGCTGGAGGAAACGGCGTCGTCGATGGAGGAATTGACGTCGACGGTGAAGCAGAATGCGGAAA
>JBAUJK010000055.1:0-12258 GCA_049683695.1 Burkholderiaceae bacterium | reverse complement strand
GCAACTGGTCGGCGAACACCCCCTTGCTGTCGAACAGCAGGCGGCCGATCAGGGTGGATTTGCCGTCGTCCACCGATCCGGCGGTGATCAGCCTCAGCACCTGCGTCTGCCGCGCATCCGGCCATTGTTCGTTGATCGCGTTCATCAGAAATATCCTTGTTTCTTGCGCCGTTCCATCGAGGCCTCGGAGGTCTGGTCGTCCATGCGGGTGGCGCCGCGCTCGGTCACGGTGGTCACCGCGGTCTCGGCGATGATGGCCGCTGGCGTGGCAGCCGTCGAAGCCACCGGGCAGGTGCAGGACACATCGCCCACGGTGCGGAAACGCACCGTCAGGCGTTCGGCGCGCTCGCCCTCGCGCGGCGGCGTCAGCCGTGTCACGGGCACCAGCAGGCCGTTGCGGCGCACCACCTCGCGCTCGTGGGCGTAGTAGATGGAGGGCAGGTCCAGGTTCTCGCGCTCGATGTACTGCCAGACGTCCAGTTCGGTCCAGTTCGAGATCGGGAACACGCGCATGTTTTCGCCGGGATGCACGCGCGTGTTGTACAGGTCCCAGAGTTCCGGCCGCTGCGCCTTCGGATTCCACTGGCCGAACTCGTCGCGGAACGAAAAGATGCGTTCCTTCGCACGCGCCTTTTCCTCGTCGCGGCGGGCGCCGCCGATGCAGGCGTCGAACTGGTGCGCGGCGATCGTTTCCAGCAGGGTCACCGCCTGCGCCGCATTGCGCGAATCGGTGGCCGGATTGCGCAGCCGCACGGTGCCGCGCGCGATCGAGTCCTCGACCGAGCCGACGATCAGGCGCTCGCCCAGTTCGGCCACGCGGCGGTCGCGGAAGGCGATCACTTCCGGGAAGTTGTGGCCGGTGTCGATGTGCAGCAGCGGGAACGGAAAGCGGCCCGGGCGGAACGCCTTTTCCGCCAGCCGCAGCAGCACCACCGAATCCTTGCCGCCCGAGAACAGCAGCGCCGGCCGGCTGCATTCGGCCGCGACTTCGCGCAGGATGTGGATCGCCTCCGCTTCCAGCCGCTCCAGATGGCGGCGGTTCAGCGCGGCGGCGCCTGCGCCGTCGGCGGCAGTGGCGAATTGTTCGACGACCATGTTCATGGCTTCTCCTCGATTTGGGACGGGTTGTTTGTGCGCACCAGGCGCATCTCGCCGCCAGGGCCGGCAGCAAGGTGCAAGCCGCATTCCTTGCTGTCCGCTTGCTCCCACCACCAGCGGCCGGCGCGCAGGTCTTCGCCGGGGCGCACCGCGCGCGTGCACGGTTCGCAGCCGATCGATGGATAGCCCTTGTCGTGCAGCGGGTTGTACGGCACGCCGTGGCTGCGGATGTAGCGCCAGACGTCCTGCTCCGACCAGTCGGCCAGTGGGTTGAACTTGGCGATGCCGTGCGCTGCGTCGTGCTCCTGCGGCGCCAGTTCGGCGCGCGTGCTGGACTGGGCGCGGCGCTGGCCGGTCAGCCAGGCGCGCTGGCCGGCCAACGCGCGGCGCAGCGGCTCGACCTTGCGGATGCGACAGCATTCGCGGCGCAGCTCGACGCTGTCGTAGAACGCGTTCAGCCCGTGCTCCCGCACGTAGGCGTCGACCGCCTCGGCCTGCGGCCGGTACAGCGCGATCCGGTAGCCATAGACGGCGTCGATGCGCTCGACCATCTCCAGCGTTTCCCGGTGCAGGCGGCCGGTGTCCAGCGTGAAGATCGCAATCGGCAGGTCGCCGCGCACGATCATGTCGGTCAGCACCATGTCCTCCGCCGCCAGGCTGGAGGCGAGCGCGGCCGGCGCGAACTCGGCCGCGATGCGCGAGAGCGCCGCCTGCGTCGCCGCGACCCGGGTTTCGAAATCGTCGATGTCCATCCGCTCTCCTTCAGGACGCCAGCTTGACCGCGACCCCGGTCAGGGTGGCCGCCAGCACGCCGCGCAGAAATTTTTCGGGAATCGAGCGCGCCGCCAGCGAGCCGATCGTGATGCCGGGAATCGAGCCGAACAGCAGCGTCGCCAGCAGTTGCCAGTCGAGCGAGCCGAGCCACCAGTGGCCGAACGCGGCGATCGCGGTCAGCGGCACCGCATAGGCGATGTCGGTGCCGACGATTTCCGCCGCCGGCAGGCGCGGATACAGCAGCACCAGGAGCGTCGCGCCGACCGCGCCGGCGCCGATCGACGACACCGTCACCAGCGTGCCGAGCAGCGCGCCGGTCGCCACCGTCAGCGCCGTCAGCTTGCGCCCCTGCAGGTGTTGTTCCGGGCGCGCGTTCAGCCAGGCCAGCAGGCGCCCCTTGAACAGCAGCGCGACCACGGTCAGCGATACCGACAGCACGATCGAATAGCGGATGAATTGGCCGATTTCCTCGTCCAGCGCGCCGAAATGCTTCAGCGCCAGCGTCGCCGCCAGCGCCGCCGGCAGTGCGCCATATGACAGCCGGCGCACGATCTGCCAGTTGACGGTGCCGGCGAAGCGGTGCACGAAGGTGCCCGATACCTTGGTCAGCGATGCGAAGGCCAGGTCGGTGCCGACCGCCACCGACGGCGGCACGCCGAACAGCAGCGTCAGCAGCGGTGTCATCAGCGAGCCGCCGCCGACGCCGGTCAATCCGACCAGCAGGCCGACGGCGAAACCGCACGCTACAAAGGAAAGAGTCATATCGTCCCGTACAAAGTAGCGGAAATCGTAATAAACTGGCCCTTTATTCCAAAGTACATAGTATTTATTTGCTTATATGCTCACCTTGCATAAGACAGGGGAGCCTTACCACTCAGGGAAGTCATGAATCTGCACCAACTGCGTTTCGTACGCGAAGCCGTACGGCAAAATTTCAACCTGACCGAAGCGGCCAAGGCGCTGTTCACGTCGCAGCCGGGCGTGTCGAAGGCGATCATCGAGCTGGAGGAAGAGCTCGGCATCGACATTTTCATGCGCCACGGCAAGCGCATCCGCGGCCTGACCGAACCGGGTCGGGCGGTGCTGCAGTCGGTCGAAGTGGTCCTGCAGGAAATCGACAGCCTGAAGCGGATCGGCCAGGAATTCGCCGCCCACGACAGCGGCAGCTTCACCATCGCCACCACGCATACGCAGGCGCGCTACACGCTGCCGCGCGTGGTGCAGGCGTTCGCGCAGAAATTCCCGAAAGTGCGGCTGTCGCTATTGCAGGGCAACCCGCGCCAGGTCGGCGAAATGGTGCACAGCGGCCAGGCCGACCTGGCGATCGCGACCGAGGCGATCGCCGGCAGCGAAGGCCTAGTCTCGCTGCCGTCCTACCAGTGGGAACACGTGGTGGTGGTGCCGGCCGAGCATCCGCTGTTGAAGTCGAAGGCGCTGACGCTGGAGGAAATCGCCGGCTATCCGCTGATCACCTACGATGCCGCCTTCACCGGCCGCGGCAAGCTGGACCATGCGTTCTCGCTGCGCGGACTGCAGCCGGACATCCTGCTGGAAGCGATCGACGCCGACGTCATCAAGACCTATGTCGAACTCGGCATGGGCGTCGGCATCATCGCCGGCATGGCGTTCGACCCCGAGCGCGACCGCAGCCTGCGAGCGATCCCGGTCGGCCACCTGTTCGGCACCAACGTGTCGCGCATCGCGGTCAAGAAGGGCGCCTACCTGCGCGGCTACGTCTACACCTTCATCGAACTGCTGACGCCGACCCTGAACCGCAAGCTGATCGAGCAGGTGATGAGCGGCGAACAGGAAATGTACGAGCTGTGAGCCGGGCCGGCGGCGCGCTGCCGCCGTTGCGGCTGGCTGTCTGCCCGCCGAATTCGCAGGAATATCGATAGTAGGAGTATGTATAAATTCCCCAGTATTTACGTCCGAATATGGATGTGTGCCAAGGGAGTATATGGCGGTGCCGGTGCCCGAAGTGATGGAGGTCGCAGCCGTGCCGGATTGCCGAAGCTTAAAAAACGCATAAGGAAATAACTTTATATTCGTTTTTCGTTGCGGCACTTGTTCCTAGAATCCAAGGCATTTCCACCACGCCGAAGATTCCGCCCATGAGCCGCCTCACGATCCAGACCCTCGATTCCGCCCCCGCCGAAGCCCGCGAACGACTGCAGGTCGCGCACAAGAACAACGGCTATTTGCCGAACCTGCTCGGCGTCCTGGCCAATGCGCCGACGGCGCTGGAAACCTACCAGGTGGTTGGCGCCATCAACGCCCGCACTGGCCTGTCGGCGGCCGAGCGTGAAGTGATCCAGATCACCGCCGCGGTGCGTAACGGCTGCGGCTTTTGCGTCGCCGGCCATACCGCGATCGCGCGCAAGAAGCTGGCGCTGCCGGAAGAACTGATCGCGGCGCTGCGCGGCACCAAGGCGCTGTCCGATCCGAAGCTGAACGCGCTGGCGCGCTTCACGCTGGCAGTGATCGACCGCAAGGGCCAGCTGGCGGACGCCGAGCTGGCCGATTTCCTGGCGGCCGGCTACAGCCAGGCCAATGTGCTGGAAGTGGTGCTCGGCGTCTCGCTGGCGACGCTGTGCAATTACGCCAACAACCTGGCGCAGACCCCGATCAATCCGGAACTGCAGCCGTTCGCCTGAGCGCGCACGGCGCCTTCACCACCCGGCGCCGCAACGGCGCCGTCCGCATCCCGCCACACCGCCCGAGGAGTTGTCATGAGCCCGTCCGAATCCGCCGTTTCCCTGCTGCCGGCAGTGGCCGAACTGGTGCGGACCGAGCTGGCGCCACTGGCGGCGGCGATCGACCGCGACGGCGTGTTTCCGGCCGATTTCCTGCGCCGGCTCGGCGCGCTCGGTGGCCTCGGCGCCGCGGTGCCGCGCGAATACGGCGGTCTCGGCCTCGGCCTGGCGCAGCAGATCGAGGTGACCACGGCGGTCGGGGCCGAATGCGGCGCCACCGCCTTCCTGGTCTGGTGCCAGTCGACCTGCGCCTGGTATCTGCAGCACGCGCCGAACGCGGCGGTGCGCGAACGCCACCTGCGTGCGGTCGCCAGCGGTGAACTGCTGGCCGGCACCGGCATGTCGAATACCGTCAAGCACCTGGCCGGGTTGGAAAAGATCCTGCTGCAGGCGCGCCGCGACGGCGACGGCTACGTGGTCAGCGGCAATCTGCCGTGGGTGTCGAACGTCGGTGCGGAGCACCTGGTGATCGTCGCCGCCGGCGTCGACGACGGCGGCTATGTGATGTTCGCAGTGCGCGGCGATGCCGCCGGCCTGCAACTGCACCCATGCCCGGAATTTTCCGGCCTGGAAGGCACCAGCACGCTGAACCTGCGCTTCAAGGAAGTGCGCATCGGCGCCGCCGACGTGCTGGCGCATCCGGCGCAGTTCGCCGCCTATCTGGCCCGCATCAAGGCGGGCTTCGTGCTGGGACAGGCCGGCATGGGCTTCGGCGTGGTCGAAGGCGCGCTGAAAACCATCCGCGAAAGCAATGTCACGCACGCCGCCGTCAACGCGCTGCTCGACCACCAGGGCAGCGAGCTGGCCGAGCAGCTGGCGGCGCTAAAGGCCGACGTTACGGCGCAGGCGCACCAGGCGCAGGCCGGCAGTGCAGCGCCGCTGGCGGCGCTGAAGTTGCGCGCGCGCGTTTCCGAACTGAGCCTGGCGGCGGCCAACTCGGCGCTGCTGCACGCCGGCGCCAAGGGCTATTTGATGCGGCACCCGGCGCAGCGGCGCCTGCGCGAGGCAATCTTCGTCGCCATCGTGACGCCGGCGCTGAAGCACCTGCGCAAGGAAATTGCCGACCTGGAGCGCGCCGGCGAGCGGCTGCGGGCGGAGGCCGCCTGATGGACAGGAAGGCGCAGTGGATGTGCGGCCCGTGCGGCTTCGTCTATGACGAAGCGCGCGGCATGCCGGACGACGGCATTCCGCCCGGCACGCCGTTCGAGGACATTCCTGACGATTGGGAATGCCCGGATTGCGGCGTCGGCAAGGCCGATTTCTTCCTGCTGCCCGACTGAACATGAGCGCCATCGTTCTCGACGCCCGCGACATCGAACTCGGTTACCGCCGTCCCGGCCAGCCGCCGCAGGTGGTGCTGCGCGACTTCTCGCTGCAGCTGGCGGCCGGCGAAGTGGTGGCGGTGCTGGGGCCGAGCGGCGTCGGCAAGTCGTCGCTGCTGCGCGTGCTGGCCGGCCTGCAGGCGGCGGATCGTGGCAGCGTGCGCGTCCATGGCGAACCGCTGCAGGGACCGCACCCGCGCCTCGGGTTCGTGTTCCAGGATCCGAGCCTGCTGCCGTGGCTGACGCTGGAGGAGAACGTCGGCTTCGGCCTCGATTTCACGCAGCAGCCGGCGATCACCAAGGCGGAAAAGAAGGAGCGCGTGCGCGCGGCGATCGCCGAGGTCGGCCTGCAGCGCGCCAGCGGCCGCTATCCGGCCGAGCTGTCCGGCGGCATGGCGCAGCGTGCGTCGCTGGCGCGCGGACTGGCGCGGCAGCCGGAAATCCTGCTGCTGGACGAACCGTTTTCGGCGCTCGACGAAATCACGCGCGGCGAGATGCAGCAGTTGCTGCTGCAGATCACCACGCGCCATCGCAGCGCGGCGGTGCTGGTCACGCACGACATCGACGAAGCGCTGCTGCTGGCCGACCGCATCCTGCTGATTGGCCATGCGCCGGGACGCCTGATCGGCGAATGGCGCATCGATCTGCCGCATCCGCGCGACGAAGTGGCGCCGCAGCTGACCACCGCCCGCGTCGAAATCGTGCAGGCGCTGCGCGACGCCCGCCGCGCCACCGGCCTGCAGACGGCTGCCATCCATTGACCCACCGATTTTCCTTGACACCATCATGAAGAAGAACGCCATGTCCCAGCCGGAACGCCCCGAATCCGATCACGCCCGCCGCCAGTTCCTGAAACTGTCGGCGCTGTTTACCGCCGCCGGCGCGCTGCCCTTGCTGCAGGCTTACGGCCAGGCGCAGGCAGCGGAACCGGACGCGCCGCTGCGGATCGGCTATCTGGCGGTCACCGATTCGACGCCGCTTCTGGTCGCGCACCACAACAAGCTGTTCGAGGCGCAGGGCCTGCAGGTCGAGAAGCCGCGCCTGTTCCGCAGCTGGGCGCAACTGGTGGAAGCCTTCCTGGCCGGCCAGGTCAACGTCGTGCACCTGCTGTCGCCGATGACGGTATGGGCGCGCTACGGCAGCCAGTCGCGCGCCAAGGTGGTGGCGTGGAACCACATGGCCGGCTCCGGCCTGACGGTGCTGCCCGAAATCAACCAGCTGACCGATCTCGGCGGCAAGACGGTGGCGATCCCGTTCTGGTACTCGATCCACAACGTGGTGCTGCAGCACATCCTCAAGAGCAAGGGGCTTGAATCGATCAGCGAAGGCACGCCGGGGCCGAAGCAGGTCAAGCTGGTGGTGATGGCGCCGTCCGACATGCTGCCGGCGCTGTCGACCAAGCAGATCGCCGGCTACACGGTGGCCGAACCGTTCAACGCGTCGGCCGAGATCCTGAAGGTCGGCAAGATCCTGCGCTTCACCGGCGACGTCTGGCGCGACCATGCCTGCTGCGTGGTGCTGATGCACGAAAACGACCTGCAGCAGCGGCCGCAGTGGTCGCAGAAGGTGGTCAACGGCATCGTCCAGGCGCAGGCCTGGATCCAGGATCACCGCGACGACACCGCGCGCATCTTGGCCAAGGACAATGCGCAGCGCTATACCCCGCATACCTACGAGACTTTGGCCCAGGTGCTGGTGCCGCAGCCGCAGCAGGATGCCGCCTACCGCGCCTCCGGCGCGATCGTGAACGCCGACTGGAAGGAAAAGCGCATCGACTTCCAGCCCTATCCGTTCCCCAGCTACACCGAGCAACTGGTGAAGATGCTGAAGACAACCCACGTGTCCGGCCGCAACGAATTCCTGCAGAAGCTCGATCCGGCCTTCGTCGCGCGCGACCTGGTGGACGACCGCTTCGTCAAGAAGGCGATCGCCGAGGTCGGCGGCATGGCGCGCTTCGGCCTGCCGGAATCCTTCGTGCGGCGCGAATCGATCACGATCTGAGCCGACATGGAAAAGCTCCTGAAACCGCTGCGTTCCGGCGGCCAGCTGGCGCAAGGGCTGGCCGGCCTCTTGGTGCTGCTGCTGCTGTGGGCGCTGGCGGCCCGCTGGCTGCAGCAGAGCGTGTCGCTGGCCGGCCTGCTGAGTCCGCGCGAAACCTTCGAAAGCCTGTACGCGCTCCTGGTGCAGAACCAGCTGACGCTGCACAGCCTGACCAGCATGAAGCGGGTGGTGGTCGGCCTGCTGCTGGCGCTGGCGATCGGGATCCCGGTCGGGCTGGCGATCGGCAGCTCGCGCGCGCTGGAAAACAGCACCGGCAGCGCGTTCCAGTTCCTGCGCATGATTTCGCCGCTATCGTGGATGCCGATCGCGGTGATGATGTTCGGCATCGGCGATGCGCCGATCTATTTCCTGCTGACCTTCGCTGCGGTCTGGCCGATCATCCTGAATACCGCGGCCGGCGTGCGCCAGCTCGATCCCAAGTGGCTGATGCTGGCGAAGAGCCTGTCCGCCACCCGGCGCGAGCTGCTGTTCAGGATCGTCGTGCCAGGCATTCTCGGCCACGTGCTGACCGGGCTGCGGCTGGCGATCGGCATCGTCTGGATCGTGCTGGTGCCGTGCGAAATGCTGGGTGTCAGTTCCGGTCTCGGCTACTTCATCCTCGATACCCGCGACCGCCTCGCGTATTCCGAACTGATGGCGGTGATCGTGCTGATCGGCGCGCTCGGCTTCCTGCTGGACGGGCTGGCGCAAAAGCTGTACCGGCGCTGGAGCCACGGCGGGCCGGGCCGCTGACGCGCGGCCGCCGCCGATTTTGCGCAAGCTATAATCGATTCCGTTTTTGTTGACGTTTCCGGACCATCGATGAAACTTGCCACCCTGAAGGACGGCACGCGCGACGGCCAGCTGGCCGTGGTGGCGCGCGATCTGAAGAGCGCGGTGCTGGCCGACGGCATCGCGCCGACGCTGCAGCGCGCGCTGGACGACTGGAACTTCATTGCGCCGCAGCTCGAAGAACTGGCGGATGAGCTGAACGCCGGCCGCGCCCGTCGCAGCTTCGATTTCGAACCGAAGAACTGCATGGCGCCGCTGCCGCGCGCGTTCCAGTGGGCCGACGGCTCGGCCTACGTCAACCACGTCGAGCTGGTGCGCCGCGCGCGCAACGCCGAGATGCCGGCCTCGTTCTGGACCGATCCGTTGATGTACCAGGGCGGCTCCGACGACTTCCTCGGACCGACCGACGACATCGTGCTCGGCTCGGCCGACTGGGGCATCGATTTCGAGGGCGAGGTGGCGGTGATCACCGACGACGTGACTATGGGCACCGGTGCCGATGCCGCCGGCCGCCACATCCGCCTCTTGATGCTGGTCAACGACGTGTCGCTGCGCAACCTGATTCCGGCCGAGCTGGCCAAGGGCTTCGGCTTCCTGCAGTCGAAACCCGCTTCGGCCTTTTCGCCGGTGGCGGTCACGCCCGACGAGCTGGGCGAAGCCTGGGCCGACGGCAAGGTGCACCTGCCGCTGCGCGCCACCTGGAACGGCGTGCTGGTCGGACAGCCGCACGCCGGCACCGACATGGTGTTCAGCTTTCCGCAGCTGATCGCGCACCTGGCCAAGACCCGCAACGTGCGCGCCGGCTCGATCGTCGGTTCCGGCACGGTTTCCAACAAGGACGCGAACAAGGGCTATACCTGCATCGCCGAAAAGCGCTGCCTGGAAACCATCGCCGACGGCGCGCCGAAGACGCCGTTCATGCAGTTCGGCGACACCATCAAGATCGAAATGCTGGACGCCGGTGGCAAGTCGGTGTTCGGCGCCATCGATCAGACCGTCGCGGAAGCGCGAACGCCGCGCTGACCGCCATTCCGGGTGCGTGGCGCATCCGGACGTTTTTCATGTTTTTCCTGGAGAATTCCATGCACGTCCTTTCCGCATGCCGGCTGGCCGCCGGTTCGACCCTGCTGCTGGCGCTGGCCGCGGCGCCGGCGCTGGCGCAGATCAAGGTCGGCGTCAACATTTCGACCACCGGCCCGGCCGCCGCCATCGGCGCGCCGACCAAGAATGCGATGCTGCTGTGGCCGAAGGAAATCGCCGGCCAGAAGGTCGAGTACATCATCCTCGATGACGGCTCCGATGCGACCAACGCGGTGAAGAACGTGCGCAAGCTGACCGCCGAGCAGAAGGTCGACGTGATCGTCGGCCCCAACACCACGCCGAATGCGCTGGCGATGCTGGACGTGGTGGCGGAGACGAAGACGCCGATGATCGCGCTGGCGGCGTCGGCGGCGATCGTCGACCCGGTCGACGCCAAGCGCGCGTGGGCCTTCAAGATGCCGCAGAACGACTCGCACATGGCGACCATCCTGACCCAGCACATGGCCGACCACGGCATCAAGACGGTCGCCTTCATCGGCTTTGCCGATGCCTACGGCGAAGGCTGGTGGCGCGAATTCTCCAAGCTGGCCGAGCTGCGCAAGCTCGACATCGTCGCCAGCGAGCGCTATGCGCGCACCGACACCAGCGTCACTGGGCCGATCCTGAAGATCATGGCGGCCAAGCCGGACGCGGTGCTGATCGCCGGTTCGGCGACGCCGGCGGTGCTGCCGCAGAAGACGCTGGTCGAGCGCGGCTACAAGGGCCGCATCTACCAGACGCATGGCATCGGCACGCTGGAATTCCTGAAGGTCGGTGGCAAGGATGTCGAAGGCACCTTCTTCCCGACCGGCCCGGCGGTGGTGGCGCGCCAGCTGCCGGCCGGCAATCCGGTCAAGAAGGCCGGGCTCGATTTCACCGATCGTTATGAAGCCGCCTACGGCAAGGATACGATGACCCAGTTCGCCGCCGACGCCTGGGGTGCCTACCTGCTGATCGCCAACGCGGTGCCGCAGGCGCTGAAGGCGGGGCAGCCGGGCAGCGTGCAGTTCCGCAGCGCGCTGCGCGACGCGATCGAAAGCACCCGAGAACTGACCGTGCCGCAGGGCGTCATCAACATGAGCGCGAAGGACCACGTCGGCCTCGACCAGCGCTCGCGCGTGATGGGACAGATCCGCAACAACCGGTTCGCCTACGCCTACGGCGGCTGAGCGCGCCGCCCGGCAGCCGATTCCTGACGATGAAAGGAAAGCCATGCTGGATATCGCCGCAGTCCAGAAACTGATCGATCCGCTGTTCCCCGGCCTGATGGGCGTGCGCCTGACCGCGCTCGCGGCCGATCACGTGACCGCCGAGCTGGAAGTGCGCCCCGACCTGTGCACCGCCGGCGGGATCCTGCACGGCGGCGCCGCGATGGCTTTCGCCGACACGCTGGGCGCGATTGGCACCGTCGTCAATCTCGGCGCCGGCAAACGCACCACCACCACCGATTCCAGCACCAAGTTCATGGCCGCCGCCCGTGCCGGCACCACCGTGGTCGGCGACTGCGTCGCGCTGCACCGCGGACGCACCACGATGGTCTGGCAGACCTCGATCCGCGCTGCCGACGGCAAGCTGTGCGCGGTGGTGACGCAGACCCAGCTGGTGCTGGACGGGGCTTGACGAACGGACATCGGATGCGCGCCGTTGCCGACCCGGGCGGTGCGAAAGGTGTTGTATGCGCGTCGCATTTTCTTTTCTGACATTTCAATTCCCGGGAGCCGCTCGTAGACTGGGCGCACTACAAGGGGGCAAGGGGCAGCGATGGAAAAAGAAGAAGCGATCGACATCATGGCGCATCTGGCTGGCCGGCTCGACCGGTCGCCTGCGCCGGCGTTGGAGCTGGAAGACATGGTTTCCCCGTTTGCGGAATTCCTCGCCCACATCCAGCCGCAACTCGGCGAACGCGATTTCGCCTTCCTCGCCACCGTCGGCGCGATGATTTACCGCAGGGGCTTCCGCCAGTACGATTCCGGACTCGAAACCGAGCTGCTGATGCAAAAGCTGCAGGCGACCGGCTGCAAGCCGCGTACCGGCCGCAAGAAGGTCCATCCGGTCTGACGGCACGGTCGTCGCGTTCCGTCCGCTCCGGCCTTGTCCTTTCCCGCTCCCGTTCCTTCCAGCGATTTGCCGATGCCGGTGATCCGGCGCATGCGTGCGGCCGACGTCGCCGACGTGCTGTGCATCCAGGCCGCCTGTTATCCGCCGCCGATGCAGGAAAGCGAGGTGACGATCCGCGCCCGGCTGGCGGCGGCGCCCGACTGCGCCTGGGTCGCGGCCGACGGCGACGGCCTGTGCGCCTACCTGGTCGCCTATCGTTCGCAGCTGGGCAAGGTGACGCCGCTGGGCGGTGCGTTCGGCACGGCGGCGCCCGATTGCATGTACCTGCACGATCTGGC
>JBAUJK010000054.1:0-13079 GCA_049683695.1 Burkholderiaceae bacterium | reverse complement strand
AGATACAGGTCGCGCGTATTCAGCGCCGCCACTTCCTGTCCGAACACTTTCAGGCTGCCCGCGCGCGCGCGCACCTGGCCGCCGATCAGGCGCAGGATCGTGGTCTTGCCGGAGCCGGAGCCGCCCCTCACCGCCACGACCTTGCCGCGCGGGAAATGCATGTCCAGCCCGTCCAGGATCAGGCGATCGCCATACCCGAAACTGAGCTTGTCTATCTCGACCAGGAAAGGGGAATCCGGGGCCACGGCGCGCAAGGAAAAAAGTGAAGGCAAGAAAAAATTGTGAAAGCCGCCATTATATAGATGGAATGACTGCTTCCAGCAAGTGCCGGCTTTCCATCCGGGCAGCGAATGAGGCGCCACCGGCGGAGGAAATACTGAGCCATCGATTGGCGCCGGGCGTTGCACCCGGCGCGCGCGCTGCGCTGGTCAGCGTGGCAGCAGCGAACTGCCCATCAGGTATTCGTCGACCGCGCGCGCGCACTGGCGGCCTTCGCGGATCGCCCAGACCACCAGCGACTGGCCGCGCCGCATGTCGCCGGCGGCGAACACCTTGTCGACCGAAGTGCGGTAGCCGCCGGCGGCGTCGGTGGTGGCCTTGGCATTGCCGCGCCCATCCTTGGCGACGCCGAACGCATCCAGCACCTGCGCCACCGGCGCCACGAAGCCCATCGCCAGCAGCACCAGGTCGGCCCTCATTTCGAATTCCGAGCCGGGCACTTCGGCCATCTTGCCGTCCTGCCATTCGACCCGGGCGGCGATCAGCTTCTCGACCTTGCCGTTTTTGCCTTCCAGCCGCTTGGTGGCGACCGCCCAGTCGCGCTGGCAACCTTCCTCATGCGAGGACGAAGTGCGCAGCTTCAGCGGCCAGTACGGCCATACCAGTTCCTTGTTTTCCTGCTGCGGCGGCTGCGGCATCAGCTCGAACTGGGTGACCGACAGGGCGCCGTGGCGGTTCGAGGTGCCGACGCAGTCGGAGCCGGTGTCGCCGCCGCCGATCACGATCACGTGCTTGCCGGCGGCGCTGATCGGGTTCTTGACCTTGTCGCCGGCATTGACCTTGTTTTGCTGCGGCAGCAGGTCCATCGCGAAGTGCACGCCCTTCAGCTCGCGCCCCGGCACCGGCAGGTCGCGCGGGTTTTCGGCTCCGCCGGCCAGCACCACGGCATCGAATTCCTGGCGCAGATGTTCCGGTGCGATGATCTTTTTGGCACTGTTGCCGACGTGCGCCGGGAACTCCTGGCCGATCAAGACGCCGGTGACGAAGCGCACCCCTTCGGCTTCCATCTGCGCGATGCGGCGGTCGATGTGGGACTTTTCCAGCTTGAAGTCGGGGATGCCGTAGCGCAGCAGGCCGCCGATGCGGTCGTTCTTCTCGAACACCGTGACCGCGTGGCCGGCGCGCGCCAGTTGCTGCGCCGCCGCCAGCCCGGCCGGCCCCGAGCCGACCACCGCCACGCTCTTGCCGGTCTTGACGGCCGCCGGCTGCGGCAGCACCCAGCCGTTTTCCCAGCCCTTGTCGATGATGAAGTGCTCGATCGACTTGATGCCGACCGGGTCGCTGTTGATGTTCAGCGTGCAGGCCGCTTCGCACGGCGCCGGGCAGATGCGGCCGGTGAACTCCGGAAAATTGTTGGTCGAATGCAGCGTATCGAGCGCATGGCGGTAATTGCCGTGATAGACCAGGTCGTTCCAGTCCGGGATGATGTTGTTGACCGGGCAGCCGCTGGTGCAGAACGGCGTACCGCAATCCATGCAGCGCGCGCCCTGGATTTTCGCCTTGTCGTCGGCCAGCCGCAGCACGAATTCCCTGTAGTTGGTGACCCGTTCGGCCGGCGGCAGATAGGTTTCGCCCTGCCGCGCAAATTCCATGAACCCGGTGATCTTTCCCATGACTTTCCTTGAATCGTTGGCTGTGACCGTTCGCGCCTACGCGGCGATCTGTTCCAGTTCCTGCTCGTCGACGCCGGCATTCAGCTCGGCCAGCGCGCGCTTGTACTCGGTCGGGAACACCATCACGAACTTGGCGCGCGCGTGAGCCCAGTCGTCCAGCAAATTGCGCGCGCGCGTGCTGCCGGTGTGCTTGAAGTGGCGCTCGACCAGGTGCTTCAGGATCAGCTCGTGCGTCTGCGGCTCGCCACCACGCTTTGCCGCGTGCCAGATCGCGCGCTCGCCGGCCGCTTCCTGCTCGGTCGCCGCCGGCACCGGCTGCAGATCCACCATCGCCTGGTTGCAGCGGCTGGCGAAGTCGCCGTCGGGGTCGTACACGTAGGCGATGCCGCCCGACATGCCGGCGGCGAAATTGCGCCCAGTCGCGCCCAGCACCACCACCGTGCCGCCGGTCATGTATTCGCAGCCATGGTCGCCGGTGCCCTCGACCACCGCGACCGCGCCCGAGTTGCGCACCGCGAAGCGTTCGCCGGCAACGCCGTTGATGAACGCCTCGCCGGCGATCGCGCCGTACAGCACGGTATTGCCGACGATGATGTTGTCCACCGCCCAGCCGCGGAATTCGGTGTTCGGGCGCACGATGATGCGTCCGCCCGACAATCCCTTGCCGACGTAGTCGTTGCCCTCGCCGACCAGGTCGAGCGTGATGCCGTGCGCCAGGAAGGCGCCGGCCGACTGTCCGGCCGTGCCGTGCAGCTGGATATGGATGGTGTCGTCCGGCAGCCCGGCATGGCCGTATTTTTGCGCCACCACGCCCGACAGCATCGCACCGACGGTGCGGTTGCGGTTCCTGATCGACGAGATGAACGACACCTTTTCACCGCGTTCCAGCGCCGGCGCCGCCTGCGCGATCAGCTTGTGGTCAAGCGCGTGGTGCAGGCCGTGGTCCTGCTCTTCGCAGTGGTAGCAGCGCGCTTCCGGCGACACTTCGGCGCGGTGGAAGATGCGGGTGAAATCCAGTCCCTGCGCCTTCCAGTGGGCGATCGCACGACTCTTGTCGAGCAGGTCGCTGCGGCCGATCAGCTCGTCGAAGGTGGCGATGCCGAGCTGCGCCATGATCTGGCGCGCTTCCTCGGCAACGAAGAAGAAGTAGTTGACCACGTGCTCCGGCTTGCCGGAAAACTTGGCGCGCAGTTCCGGGTCCTGGGTGGCGACGCCGACCGGGCAGGTGTTCAGATGGCACTTGCGCATCATGATGCAGCCCTCGACCACCAGCGGCGCGGTGGCGAAGCCGACTTCGTCGGCGCCCAGGAGAGCGGCGATGACGACATCGCGCCCGGTCTTCATCTGGCCGTCGGCCTGCACCCGGATGCGGCTGCGCAAGCCGTTCAGCACCAGCGTTTGCTGGGTTTCGGCCAGACCCAGCTCCCAGGGCGCACCGGCGTGCTTGATCGACGACAGCGGCGAGGCACCGGTGCCACCGTCGTGGCCGGCGATCACGACGTGGTCCGACTTGGCCTTGGCGACGCCGGCGGCGATGGTGCCGACGCCGACTTCGGCCACCAGCTTGACCGAGATCGATGCCTTCGGATTGACGTTCTTCAGATCGTGGATCAGTTGCGCCAGGTCTTCGATCGAATAGATGTCATGGTGCGGCGGCGGCGAGATCAGGCCGACGCCGGGCACCGAGAAGCGCAGCTGCGCGATGTAGTCCGACACCTTGTGGCCGGGCAGCTGGCCGCCCTCGCCGGGCTTGGCGCCCTGCGCCATCTTGATTTGTATCTGGTCGGCCGACATCAGGTATTCGGCGGTGACGCCGAAGCGGCCCGATGCCACCTGCTTGATCTTCGAGCGCAGCGAATCCCCCTCCAGGAGCGGCGTGTCGACTACGATCCGCTTGTCGCCCAGCACCGAGGCCAGCGTCTCGCCCTGCCGGATCGAGATGCCCTTCAGCTCCTGCCGATAGCGCTTCGGATCCTCGCCGCCCTCGCCGGTATTGGACTTGCCGCCGATGCGGTTCATCGCCACCGCCAGCGTGGTGTGCGCCTCGGTCGAGATCGAGCCGAGCGACATGGCGCCGGTGGCGAAGCGCTTGACGATGTTCTTGGCCGGCTCGACCTGGTCCAGGCGGATCGCCTTGGCCGGATCGAACTTGAATTCGAACAGCCCGCGCAGTGTCATCTGCCGCTGCGACTGGTCGTTGATGATCTGCGCATACTCCTTGAAGGTGCTGTAGTCGTTGGCGCGGGTCGCGTGCTGCAGCTTGGCGATCGCGTCCGGCGTCCACATGTGCTCCTCGCCGCGCACGCGCCATGCGTATTCACCGCCGGCGTCCAGCGCTTCGCGCAGTACCGGGTCGGCGCCGAAGGCGGCGCGGTGCAGCCGCAGCGCTTCTTCCGCTACCTCGAACACGCCGATGCCCTCGACGTTCGACGCGGTGCCCTTGAAGTACTTGTCGACCAGCGTGCGCGACAGCCCGATCGCCTCGAAGATCTGCGCGCCGCAATACGACATGTAGGTGGAGATGCCCATCTTCGACATCACCTTCATCAGGCCCTTGCCGATCGCCTTCTGGAAATGCTTGATCGCCTCTTCCGGCGTTGGGCTGCCGGGCAGCTGCGGCGCCAGCGCGGCCAGCGTATCCATCGCCAGATTCGGATGGATCGCCTCGGCGCCATAGCCAGCCAACAGCGCGAAGTGATGGGTTTCGCGCGCCGAACCGGTTTCGACCACCAGCCCGGTCGATGTGCGCAAGCCCTTGCTGACCAGGTGCTGGTGAATCGCCGAGGTCGCCAGCAGCGCCGGAATCGCCAGCTGCTCGGCATCCATCAGGCGGTCGGAGATGATCAGGATGTTGTGGCCGGACTTGACTGCGTCCACCGCCTGCGCGCACAGCGACGCCAGGCGCGCCTCGATGCCTTCCTTGCCCCAGGCGACCGGATAACAGATGTTCAGTTCAAACGAGCGGAACTTGCCGCCGGTATGCGCGCGGATGTTGCGCAGCTTGGCGATGTCGGCGTAGTCGAGGATCGGCTGCGACACTTCCAGCCGCATCGGCGGATTGATGTGGTTGGTGTCGAGCAGATTCGGCTTCGGACCGACGAAGGACACCAGCGACATCACCAGCGCTTCGCGGATCGAGTCGATCGGCGGGTTGGTGACCTGCGCGAACAGCTGCTTGAAATAGTGGTACAGCGTCTTGTTCTTGTTCGACATCACCGCCAGCGGCGAATCGTTGCCCATCGAACCGATTGCCTCCTCGCCGGCGGTCGCCATCGGTATCAGGATGTGCTTCAGGTCTTCCTGGGTGTAGCCGAAGGCTTGCTGCCGGTCCAGCAGCGCGGCTGCCGGCGGCGCCTCGGGCGGTTCCGGCGGCAGTGCCGACAGCTTGATACGGACCGATTCGATCCACTGCTTGTACGGCTTGCCGTTGGCATAGGTGTCCTTCAGTTCCTTGTCGCCGATGATGCGGCCGGCTTCGAGGTCGATCAGGAACATCTTGCCCGGCTGCAGCCGCCATTTCTGCACGATCTTCGATTCGGGAATCGGCAGCACGCCCGATTCCGACGCCATCACCACCAGGTCGTCGTCAGTGACGATGTAGCGCGCCGGGCGCAAGCCGTTGCGGTCCAGCGTGCCGCCGATCTGGCGGCCGTCGGTGAAGGCGATCGCCGCCGGACCGTCCCACGGCTCCATCATCGCCGCGTGGTACTCGTAGAACGCCTTGCGCTTCGGGTCCATGGTCGCGTGGTTTTCCCACGCTTCCGGGATCATCATCATCATCGCCTGCGCCAGCGGATAGTCGGCCATCAGCAGCAGTTCCAGCACGTTGTCGAAGCAAGCGGTGTCGGACTGCCCTTCGTAGATCAGCGGGAACAGCTTCTTCAGATCCTCGCCCAGCACCGGCGACTTCATCACGCCTTCGCGCGCGCGCATCCAGTTGAAATTGCCCTTGACGGTATTGATTTCGCCGTTGTGCGCGATCAGCCGGTACGGGTGCGCCAGCGGCCATTCGGGGAAGGTATTGGTCGAAAAACGCTGGTGCACCAGCGCCAGGGCGGAGGCGCAGCGCGGATCCTGCAGGTCGCGGTAGTACTGGCCGACCTGGTCGGCCAGCAGCAGACCCTTGTAGACGATGGTGCGCGCCGACATCGACGGCACGAAGTATTCCTTGCCGTGCAACAGGTGCAGCGCCTGGATCGCGTGGCTGGACGACTTGCGGATCACGTACAGCTTGCGCTCCAGCGCGTCGGTGACCATGATGTCCGGGCCACGGCCGATGAAGATCTGGCGGATCACCGGCTCCTTGTCGCGCACGGCCGGCGACATCGGCATCTCGCGGTCGACCGGCACGTCGCGCCAGCCCAAGACCACCTGCCCCTCGGCCAGCGCGGCGCGCTCCAGCTCCTGCTCGCAGGCGAGGCGCGACGCCTGCTCCTTCGGCAGGAACACCATGCCGACGCCATATTCGCCGGGCGGCGGCAGCGTCACGCCCTGCTGCGCCATCTCCTCGCGGTAGAACTGGTCAGGAATCTGGATCAGGATGCCGGCACCGTCGCCCATCAGCTCGTCGGCGCCGACCGCGCCGCGATGGTCCAGATTCTTCAGGATCAGCAAGCCCTGCTCGATGATCGAATGGCTTTTCTGGCCCTTGATGTGCGCGATGAAACCGATGCCGCAGGCATCGTGTTCATAGGACGGATCGTACAAGCCCTGGGCGTGCATGGCGCTGCTCCTGCTGAAGAGGTGGAAACGTAGAATAGTGCAGCGCAATACCGATTTCAATCAAAATAAATAGGGTCAGAGTTAAATTAAATTGATGAATTTTAATGAAAACTAAAAATAGGGACAGAGTAAAACCAGGCGGCAAAATTCCCTTCCTTATCATCCCGGCCTTGCCTTAATTGCCCTCGTCGGCCTTGCGTTTCGGTGGCCGCCCTCTTTTCGCAGGCCGCACTCGCCGCTCGGTCTGCCGTTCGAGCGCCGCAGTGAAGCGCTCCGATCCCAAGGCCCAGCCCTTGTGGGTGGCTTCACTCAAGGCGGCAATGTCTTCGGCGGTCAGCGCCTCGCCGATCAAATCCCGGTATGCCCGTTCACGCGCAAATGGCGTATTCCCGAGCGCCCAGTACAACGCGTGATCGGTGACCAGCGGATCGGGCGCACCGCCGATGTGGTGCTGGCAACTGGACCAGCGGTACTGCGCCGGATCGACCAGCATGCCGGCGCGCACCGGATTGAGTTCGATGTAGCGGCTGCAGACAAGGAAATAGCGCTCGGAATCGATCACCGTCGCCTTGTAGCGCCCCTGCCACAGGGTGCCGATGCGGTCGTACTTGTGGTTGAAATACGGCACGTAATGGCGCCCAACCCACTGCATCATGCGGCCCAATCCAGCCTGATCGGCCGGTGACGCCAGCAGATGCAGGTGATTCGGCATCAATACGTAAGCATGGATCGCCACCTTGAACTGGCGCGCCGCTTGGGCGAGCCAATCCAGGAGGACCTCGTAATCGGCCGGCTCGCGAAAAATCAGCTGGCGATCGTTGCCACGTTGAATGACGTGATGCGGCTGGCCGGGAACGACTAGACGGGGAAGACGAGCCATGAGAATAGGCAAAAATCTGCTTCGATTTGGAACAGAGAGTAAATTTTACTCTGACCCTATTTGTAACTGACCCTATTTGTAAAACGGCAAGAGAACAAAACAAATAGCATGGCAATCGGCCTACCGCTCTTCCACCGGATCAACATGCGTCATCACGTCCAGTACCCGATGCGCCTCCAGCACGCGCTGCCGCGCCAGCACGGCGATCCGGTGGCCTTCGGCGACGCTCTGGCGGGCGTCGAGTTCGAGGTGGACGTCGACCAGTGTCATGTCGCCCATGCGGCGCGTGCGCAGGTCGTGGATGCCCATTACGCCAGGGGTGGCGCGCAGCGTGGCCGCGATCGCCGCCGCTTCCTCGCTCGATACCGCGCGGTCCATCAGGTCGTTCAGCGCGTTCCAGAAAAAGCGCCAACCCATGCGGCCGATCATCAGGCCGACCACCAACGCCGCGATTGGATCCAGCAGTGGAAAACCGAGCAGGTTGCCACCGATGCCAAGCGCCACCACCAGCGATGACGCCGCATCCGAGCGCGCGTGCCAGGCGTTCGCCGCCAGCAGGCTGGAACGCACCCGATGCGCCACCGCCAGCAGATAGCGGAACAGCCCTTCCTTGATCGCCAGCGTGGCCAGCGCGGTCCACAGCGCCAGCTGGTGCACCGCCTGCGCCGGCGCCTGGATCTTCCCGAAGGCGGCCCATAGCATGCCGGCGCTGACCGCCAGCAGCAGGCCGCCCAACGCCAACGACGCTGCGTTCTCATAGCGCAAATGGCCGTAGGCGTGGTCGGCGTCGGCCGCCTTGTGGCTGTGGCGGCCGGCCAGCAGCACGACGAAATCCGACAGCAAGTCCGACAGCGAATGAATGCCGTCGGCGACCAGGGCCTGCGAACCGGCAAAGATGCCGGTCGCCACCTGGCCGACGGTCAGCACCAGGTTGACCGCAACGCTGACCCAGGTACTCTTGCGCCCGGCGGCGCGGTGCTGAGTCAGGTCATGCGTTTTGGCATCGCCGGAAAACAAGGGAGTATGCTTCATTTTCGAAGACTATATCGCCGACCAAAGACGACTTACACGGGAGTATATGAAATTGCCCAGCGCTGGCCATGGTAGCGGACAAACAAAAGCCCGGCATCCGCAAAGGAGGCCGGGCTGGCGTCGGGCACGGAAGAACCGCTTGCTCTAGAACGGAATGTCGTCGTCCATGTCCGAAAAATTCGGCGCCGGCTTCGCCGCCTGCTGCTGGCGCGGCGCCGGGGCGCTCTGGCGCTGCGGTGCACCGCCGCCATAGCCGCCGCCATCGTCGGATGGCGCGCCCATGCCCTGGCGGCTGCCGAGCATCTGCATGGTGTCGGCGCGGATTTCGGTGGCGTAGCGCTCGATGCCCTCCTTGTCGGTGTACTTGCGGGTGCGCAGGCTGCCTTCGATATAGACCTGCGAACCCTTCTTCAGGTATTGCGCCATGATCTCGGCGAGCTTGCCGAAGGCCGACACGCGGTGCCACTCGGTCTGCTCCTTCTTTTCGCCGGTGGCCTTGTCCTTCCAGGTATCGGTGGTGGCGACGGCGATGTTGGTGATGGCGTCGCCGCTCGGCATGTAGCGCGTTTCGGGGTCGCGCCCGAGATTGCCGACGATGATGACTTTGTTGACCGAAGCCATGTGTTTCTCCTGTTGAATCCGTGAAATCCGGTTAAATGGTGACGGCCTGCTGGCTGCGGCGCGGTAGGTTTTTCATCTTAGCGGCGATTATAAGCCACAGCAAACTGGCGATTATTCCAAGCCAGAACACCGACGACGGCCCGGCGTGCTGGCGCAGCCAGCCGCCCAGCGCGCCGCCGACGAACAGGCCGAGCGACTGCAGCGTGTTGTAGACGCCGAGCGCCGCGCCCTTGGCCGCCGGCGGCGCAATGCGCGACACCAGCGACGGCTGGCTGGCTTCCAGGATGTTGAAGGAGACGAAGAACGCCAGCAGCAGCGCCACCAGCAGCCAGCCGTGTGCCGGCTGCGCGAGCGCCAGCCCGAAGCCGACCTGCACCACGAACAGCAGCGCGATGGCGCCGACGAACACCTGCTTCATGCGGCCGCGCCGCTCGCCGGCGAACAGCGGCGGCAGCATCAGCACGAACGAGGCCAGCATCACCGGCAGGTAGATCTTCCAGTGCTCGGCCAGCGGCATGCCCATTGCCTGCATCAGCGCCGCCGGCACCACCACGAACATCGACATCTGCATCATGTGCAGCGCGAAGACGCCGAAGTTCAGCCGCAGCAGTTCGCGGTCGCGCAGCACCTGGCGCAGCCTCACCGGCTGCCCGGCCGCGCCCACGTCGGCCGCCACCGGTGCCGCCGGCACCACCCAGGTCACCACTGCGATAGCCGCCAGCGACAGGATGCCGGTCAGCGCGAAGATGCCGCCCATGCCGATCGCGCGGTACAGCAGTGGCGCCACCACCAGCGACAGCGCGAAGGTCAGGCCGATCGAGCCGCCGACCATCGCCATTGCCTTGGTGCGGTGCTGCTCGCGGGTGGAATCAGCGATCATCGCCGTCACCGCCGCCGAGATCGCGCCGGCGCCCTGCACCGCACGTCCGACCACGACCCAGATCAGCTGGTCGGCGGCAGCGGCGATGAAGGAGCCGAGCGCGAACAGTACCAGGCCGATCACGATCACGCGCTTGCGGCCGTATTTGTCGGAAGCGATGCCGAACGGGATCTGGCCGAACGCCTGCGTCAAGCCATAAATACCCATCGCCAGCCCGATCAGCGTGGCGCTATCGCCGCCCGGCATGGTCTTGGCGTGTACCGCGAACACCGGCAGGATCAAAAACAGGCCCAGCATGCGCAGCGCGAAGATCGACGCCAGCGATGCACTGGCGCGGATTTCGGTACGCGTCATGGCGGCCCCGGCGGCGGCGGAACGTTGGGAAGGAGTGTCCATCGGCGGCGAAAGCGCGTGATTACGGTGGAATTCGAAACCCGTTATAGTAACAGGTTGCCCCATTTTTCCCGGCTTGCCGGCCTGGCAAGATCGCCGCGCGGGGCGTAAAAAAATCACGCTGAAGGCAGTTCATGGAAGAAATTCGCATTCGCGGTGCGCGCACGCACAACCTGAAGAACATCAACCTCGATTTACCCCGCAATCAACTGATCGTCATCACCGGCCTGTCCGGCTCCGGCAAGTCTTCGCTGGCGTTCGACACGCTGTACGCGGAAGGCCAGCGGCGCTATGTCGAATCGCTGTCGGCCTACGCGCGCCAGTTCCTGCAGCTGATGGAAAAGCCGGACGTCGACCTGATCGAGGGCCTGTCGCCGGCGATCTCGATCGAGCAGAAGGCAACCTCGCACAACCCGCGCTCCACGGTCGGCACCGTGACCGAAATCCACGACTACCTGCGCCTGTTGTACGCGCGCATCGGCACGCCGTACTGCCCGGACCACCCGGAAAATCCGCTGGCGGCGCAATCGGTGTCGCAGATGGTCGACGCCGTGCTGGCGATGCCGGAAGACACCCGGCTGATGATCCTGGCGCCGGTGGTGGCCAACCGCAAAGGTGAGCACGCCGACCTGTTCGAGCAGATGCAGGCACAGGGCTTCGTGCGCTTTCGGGTACAGAGCGGCACCGCGCCGGCCAGGATCGTCGAGGTCGACGCGCTGCCGAAGCTGAAGAAGACCGAGAAGCACACGATCGACGTCGTCGTCGACCGCGTCAAGGTGAAGCCTGACATCAAGCAGCGGCTGGCGGAAAGCTTCGAGACGGCGCTGCGCATGGCCGAAGGGCGGGCGCTGGCGGTGGAGATGGACAGCGGCACCGAGCACCTGTTTTCCAACAAGTTCGCCTGCCCGATCTGCGGCTATTCGCTGCACGAGCTGGAGCCGCGGCTGTTTTCGTTCAACAACCCGATGGGCGCCTGCCCGGAATGCGACGGCCTCGGCCACATCGAGTTCTTCGATCCGAAGCGCATCGTCGCCTTCCCCAATCTGTCGCTGGCGTCCGGCGCGATCAAGGGCTGGGACCGGCGCAACCAGTTCTATTTCCAGATGCTGTCGAACCTGGCGGCGTTCTACGAATTCGACATCGACGCGCCGTTCGACGAGCTACCGGAAGCGGCGCGCCAGGTGATCCTGTTCGGCTCCGGCCGGCAGACGATCCCGTTCACCTACATCAACGAGCGCGGCCGCGCGGTGGTGCGCGAGCACAGCTTCGAAGGCGTGGTCACCAACCTGGAGCGGCGCTACGGCGAAACCGATTCGATGGCGGTCAAGGAAGAGCTGGCCAAGTTCATCAACAAGAAGGACTGCCCGAGCTGCCATGGCCACCGGCTGCGCATCGAGGCGCGCTTCGTCAAGATCGGCGCCGGCGAGCAGCAGCGCGCGATCTACGAAGTGGCGGCGACGCCGCTGCGCGACACGCTGGCGTTCTTCGAGGAATTGAAGCTGACCGGTGCCCGCCGCGAGATCGCCGACCGCATCATCAAGGAAATCGTCTCGCGCCTGAAGTTCCTGAACAATGTCGGCCTCGACTACCTGTCGCTCGACCGCAGCGCCGACACGCTGTCCGGCGGCGAGGCGCAGCGCATCCGGCTGGCGTCGCAGATCGGCTCCGGCCTGACCGGCGTCATGTACGTACTGGACGAGCCGTCGATCGGCCTGCACCAACGCGACAACGACCGCCTGATCGATACCCTGAAACACCTGCGCGACATCGGCAACAGCGTGCTGGTGGTCGAGCACGACGAGGACGCGATCCGCAGTGCCGACTTCATCGTCGACATGGGTATCGGCGCCGGCGTGCATGGCGGAGAAGTGATCGCGCAGGGACCGCTGAAGGAAATCCTACGCCACAAGGAATCGCTGACCGCGCAATATCTGAACGGCACGCGCACGATCGCGGTACCGAAGCAGCGCACCGAGCCCGACCCGGAGCGCCAGTTCGTCATCGAGGGCGCCGCCGGCAACAACCTGCAGGGCGTGACGCTGGAGTTGCCGGTTGGCCTCCTGACCTGCGTCACCGGCGTGTCCGGTTCCGGCAAGTCGACGCTGGTCAACGATACGCTGTACTTGGCGGCGGCGCGCCACCTCTACGGCTCGCACGCAGAGCCGGCGGCGCACGAGACCATCAGCGGCTTCGAGCATTTCGACAAGGTGATCGCGGTCGACCAGGCGCCGATCGGGCGCACGCCGCGCTCCAACCCGGCCACCTATACCGGCGTGTTCACGCCGATCCGCGAACTGTTCTCGACGGTGCCGGTGGCCAAGGAGCGCGGCTATTCGGCCGGCCGCTTCTCGTTCAACGTCAAGGGCGGCCGCTGCGAGGCCTGCCAGGGCGACGGCGTCTTGAAGGTCGAGATGCACTTCCTGCCGGACGTCTACGTGCCGTGCGACGTCTGCCACGGCAAGCGCTACAACCGCGAAACGCTGGAGGTCCAGTACAAGGGCAAGAACATCCACGAAGTGCTGGACATGACGGTCGAGGAAGCGGCCGAATTCTTCCAGCCGGTACCGGTGGTGGCGCGCAAGCTGCAGACGCTTCTGGACGTCGGCCTCGGCTACATCCGGCTCGGCCAGAGCGCGACCACCCTGTCCGGCGGCGAGGC
>JBAUJK010000053.1:0-6376 GCA_049683695.1 Burkholderiaceae bacterium | reverse complement strand
GTGCCGCTCAACAGGCCGCTGGCGGAGTTCAAGGCCAGCCCGGGCGGCAAACCGCCAGCGGCCAGCGTGTAGGTATACGGCGCCGCGCCGCCGCTGGCGCTGATGGTGGTCGCATAGCCAACCCCTACGGCGCCGGCCGGCAGGCTGGCCGGCGCCAGGCTGATGGTCGGCTCGGCCACGTTCAAAATATAGGCGCGCGAGACGCTGAACGGTGCGCCGGCGCCGCTGCTGCTATCGCTCGCCGTGATGGTGAACGGGAAGCTGCCGGCCTCGGTCGGCGTGCCCGACAAGACGCCGGTGGCCGCGTTCAGGCTGAGGCCGGCCGGCAGGCTGCCAGCCGTCAGGGCGTAACGGTACGGCGCGGTGCCGCCGTCGGCGCTCAGCGTGGCGCTGTAGGCCGTTTCTGCGGTGGCGGCCGGCAGGCTGGCCGGCCCCAGGGCCAGCGTCGGTGCGCCAATCACCAGGCTATAGGGATGCGTGCCGCTGAAACCATTCGCATCGCGCGCCTGCAGCGTGAAGCTGACCGTCCCCGCCGCCCTCGGCGTCCCGCTCAAGACACCTCTCGCGGTATTCAGCGTCATCCCGGGCGGCAGGGCGCCCGCGCTGATGCTGTAGGTATACGGCATCACGCCGCCGCTGGCGCTGATGGTGGTCGCATAGTCGGCGCCCACGGTACCGGCCGGCAGGCTGGCCGGCGCCAGGCTGATGGTCGGCGGCGGCGCTACCGTCAGCGTGTAATTGGCGCTGATCGAGAACGGGCCGATGCCAGTGCTGCTGTCAGTCGCCGTGATGGTCAACGAGAAGTCGCCGGCCTGGGTCGGCGTACCGGACAAGACGCCGGTGGCCGGGTCCAGGCTGAGGCCAGCGGCCAGGCCGCCGGACAATGCATAGGTATACGGCGCAGTGCCACCGCTGGCGCTCAGCGTGACGCTGTATCGTGCTCCTGCGATGGCAGCCGGCAGCAGGCGGGCCGGATTCAAGGTCAGCGTCGGTGCCCTCACCGTAACCGTCACGTTGGCCGGCGCTGACTTGCCGCCCGGGCCGCTAGCGATGTAGGTGAAGCTCTCGCTGCCAAGGAAATTGCTGACCGGCGTGTACATCACGAAGTTGCCGATGGCGGTCGCCTTTCCATGGATCGGTGCGGTAGCGATCGCAATGCCGGTAATCGGGCCGCTATCGTTGGCAGTCACGCTGATCGAGACCGGCTGATTGGCCGGCGTGCTGGCGCTGTCGTCGACCGCCACCGGCGGCGGAAAATAGGTATATTTGCTCGCCGCGCTGGTGCCGCTGGTACCGTCCGCCGTCGTCACCGTGACGTCGACCGTGCTGCTGCCAGCGGGTGCGGTGGCCGTGATCGACGTCGAGTTGTTGACCGTGAAGGAAACGGCGTTGCTGGCGCCGAACTTGACCGCCATGGCGCCGGTAAAGTTAGTACCGGTCAGCATGACGCCGGAGTTGCCGGCCTCGGGGCCGCCATTGGGCAACATAGCCGTCACCGAGGGCGGGGCTTGGGCATGCGCCAGGCTCGCCCAGCCAAAAATCACGGCATACAGCAACAGGCAGGCGATGCAGCGGATCCACCACGCCAAGGCGCCTATTCCAATCGCCCGTCGCCAGGAGAAATTTCCCGACGCGGCAACTGCCGAAGTCGTCGCTTGCAATGGCTTTGGGCAGCCGATATCCCGCCCGGGTAGACGTTGGAACATGGAATTCCTTGGGATATTGATCGGGAATGAAGACCGCTGCTGCCCGGTGGGGCAATGGACCTTCCGCACCAATCCCTTGCTGTGGCATCGGGATATATGGCGCGATAGCTTTGTTATTGCTTATGGGAAATAGATACTATCACAATCGTTGTATTTATCGTAATTTAATAGCAGTTAATAATTTTTATCGACAGTTGGTTTGTATACTGTCGTTGGAGCAATTCAAACGGCAACGCCTTTTCCCTTCCCATTTTTGGCCTGCCGCCATGGGCCGGACACCGCCACTGCCGGACAGCAATCAGGGCCGGCGGCCATCCATCACTTCCGAACTGCCGCAACAGCGGCCACGCCCCAGCTCGCCGCGCGGCCGGTTTCTCTCGTTTACCGCGTCGGCGCCGCAAGGCCTCGGCGGCTCGTCATTTCGGCTTGGACGCAGCGCCACCAGCGCACCGGAACCACAGCAAGCGCGGCTGGTGCGCGGCCGCCGGACCGATCCCTAACCATTACCAATTTCGAATTCCAGAGCTTGGAGTTCCGCGTCGCCGCATTGGGCGTATTGCCGGTCATGGTCGGTGTCGGCGCGCCGGCGAAACATCCGGCAACTGGCCGCCAAAAACCGCGCTATCGGGTGCGGAGCGGTTCCAGGTGGCGCTGCGCGCCGAGACGCCTATGCTGATGGAGCAAGCCGCGGTGCGGGCGCGCCAGCGGCGATCCGGACTGGATCATGGTGCTGCCGGGGTGCGACGTCGAGCGCAAGGTACTGACGGCGCTGACGGGTAGCGCGCTCGATGCGCGAGATGGCGAACGGCAAGCGCCAACCGGCGCCGCTGCCGATCAGGTCCCAGGACGCGGTCGGCGAGCGCGGCGCGCCCGGGATTCATGGCGCATCACAGGGCCGCCGGCATCGCCACTTCGCAATTGTTGTCGCAGATCGACATCGCCATGTCTTGCCCCAAGCGGAGCGGGCGGAATGGGTATTGCCTGCTTGAGTAGACGCCGGAAGCCGCAGCGGTTCAGCCGGGATAAGGCGGGCGGGGGGCGCATGTTGGCAAGCGCCGGCTTGCGACCGTGGGTCGGCCCCAATGGCTAACTAGGGCGCTGGCTGCGCCGGCACCAGCCCATATTCGGCCATGACGGCCAGCAACTTCATGCGGTCGGGCGGGCCGCCTGCATTGACGACCGCGGCCACGTCGCGGAAGTACTGGGCGCCGATATCGGGCGTCTGGATCACCAGCGCGCGAGCGGTTTGTGCGTGCGGATTGCTGAACTGATGCAGCGAGCCTTTCGGCGAAAACATCCAGTCGCCCAGCCCCAGATCGCGCGTGTTGCCGTCCACCGAATAGCACAGCCTTCCTTCCAGCAGGTAGATGCATTCGTCGTTCTTCGAATGGCTATGCGGCGGCGGCACGTTCGAGCCGGGCGGCACGGTCAATTCGAACAGGCCCATGCCATCGCTGGCGGAACCGTCGATCAGATAGCGGATGCTCAATTGTCCGACCTTGATGGCGTCCTGCTGGCTCATGGTGACCTCCGACGGCGGGCGGGTAAAGGAAAAAGAACCGGAAATTGGACACGACTGGCGCGGCTCTGGTTCATCGCGCAATGTCCGGCCGGGGAGCCGGCCAGGCATGCCGCCGTCAACGTCCGCGCCGCGGTGGGAAATACCGCCACACCGCCACCACGGCCAATCCGAACAGCGAGTAGCCCAGCGTGAAAACCCAGGAAGGCGCCTCGTAATACAGGACCCGCTGCAACCAGTGTTCGACGAAGCTGCCCGCGTAAGTGGGGACTTGCGCCCTGGCGCGCAGCCACATTTCGACCGAAGTCAGCGGGCAGATCGCGCCGACCCAGACCTGTGCGACCACGACGGCAATCGCCGCCAGGTGCGCCAGCCTGAATCCGAAGCCATTCACCCAGCGCCAGCCACGCAGATTGCCGACGATGATGCAGATCAAGCCGCCGACGACGAATGCGACCACGGCCACGTGCAGAACAAGCACCAGATCGGCGAGCAGTTGGTATGGCATGGAATCGCGTATTCCGGATACCCGATGTTCACGTTACGCCGCCAGTCGATACTTGCCGACCGGCTATAGGCTCGGCCACTTGGACGGCTGTGAGCGTGCTGCGGAATTAAGGTGAATAAGTCCAGGAGTTTCGTTTGAGCCGACCTCGAATGCCATAGCCGCGCCCTGCGACAACCACCGCTATCGCGGCGGCTGCGACGGCGCCAGCCGTTGCGCGAGGCGTCCGAACAGCAGGTCGGCGCTATTGCGGTCGGGGCTGGCCGGGCCCATGGTGCTGGTGACCGCGATGGCGATTTTCTGCGCCGGCAGATAGGCCATGACGCCGGCGTAGCCGAAGAACATCGGGTTCTGCACCAGCCAGGCATTGCGCACCACCATGCCGAGCCCGTAGTAGCCGCGCTCGGACATCGCCGGCATGCCGGGCGCGCTCGGCAGCCTGGCCGTGCGCGGCTCCAGCATCTGCGCATAGGAGCGGGCCGATAGCAGGCTGCCGCTGCCGATCGCCTCCGCCGAGCGCCGGGCGTCGGCGATGTTGGTGGTCATGATGGCGCCTTTGGCCAGGGTCCAGGAAGGGTTCCAGCCGGTCGATTCTTCATAGCTGCCGCGCTCGGAAGTGAAGGCGCGCAGCACCGGCGCCTGGATCGCCGGCGTCGATTCGCTGCGGGTATCGCGCAAGCCGAGCGGGTTCAGGATGCCGCTCCGGATCAGCTCGGCGACCGGCTTGCCGCCGGCCATGCTCAGCACGCGGCCGAGGATCACGTAGTTGGTGTGGGCATAGGCGAAGCAGGTGCCGGGCGCGCATTTCATCGGCTGGGCGAGGCCGCCGGCCAGCAGTTCGTCCTGGGTCCACTGGCGCTGGACATCATCCATCAGCGGCAGAAAACCGACGTAGTCGGCATAGCCGGAGCTATTGTTGGCCAGCATGGCGAGCGTGATGCGATCGGCCTGCGGTAGCTGCGGCAGCCACTTCGACAGCTTGTCATCGACGCTCAGCACCCCCTGATCCTGCAGTTGCAGCATCACCGTGCCCAGGTAGGCAATGGCGATCGCGCCGTTGCGCCAGTGCATGTCGAGGCTGGCCGCCTGGCCGTCGCCCGATTCGCCCCAGGCCTGGCTCAGGACCGGCACCCCGCCGACGCTGATGTCGACGATGGCGGCGCGCAAGCCCTGCTCCCGCATGCTGTCGGTGACGATGGTGCGCAGCGCGGCGGCGGTCTGCGCGATGTCGGCGCACTGCCCTTCCAGCGCAACCTGCCCGCTCGCGCAGGCAGTCGGACTCGCGGCGCCGTTACCGCCGCAGGCGGCCACCAGACCGAGCGTGGCGGCGGCGATCAGGACCTTGCAGAAACGTGGAACAGCGGGAACAGAGGAGGCGGCAGTGCCGGCGATGAAGGCAACGGGCATGGGCGAATGATCCGTGTCGAATCCGGCGATGAAAAAAACCGACGCCGCCGACCCGGCCAGCCCGGTGTGATCATCCCGATGCCGCGCAACGGCACCGGGAAAGCCGGCCGATCATATCAGATTGTTATCGCCGGCCTCAGGCGGCCGCCAGTGCCTTTTCCAGCAGCGCATGCAATTCGGCGAAGTCCGGCTCGCCGACGTAGCGCTTGATGATCGCGCCATCCTTGGCGATCACGAAAGTGGTCGGCGTCAGCTTGACGTCGCCGAACGACTTGGCCAGCTTGTCCTGCGTGTCGAGCGCGACGTGGAACGGCAGCTTGCGGGTCTCGGTGAAATTGACCACGTAGTTCGGCGGGTCGTAGCTCATCGCCACCGCGACGAAATCCAGGCCCTTGTCCTTGTACTTGTTATAGGTGTCGATCATCTGCGGCATTTCCTGCACGCAGGTGGTGCAGGAAGTGGCCCAGAAATTCACCATCACCACCTTGCCGCGCAGGCCGTCGAGCGCGATCTGTTCGCCCTTCAGGTTGGTGAACGTGACAGCCGGGGCCTTGGCCTCGGCGGACATCGACAGGTAGCCGACGCCGGCGATCACGGCGACCGCCAGCGCGCCAACGATCTTCAGCCACAGCCGCTTGCCGCCGGAGGCGCTGGGAGCAGGAGTTTGCGCTTGCATGATGACACCTTGGAACGGGAAAGAGGAGACGATGACCTCATTATAGTCATGCCGGCAGGCGCCCGTCGGAATGCAGCGCCAGGCGCGGGGAAATCCACAAATAACAGGAGTATGCCGAAAAATCGGCCAATCCCGGAGGCATCACGCGTGGGTTTGTAAATACTGCAACCAGTATAAATTCAAGGCCGCAGATAGACATAGCCTTCGCGCGCCTGCAGCCGCGCGATCTCGGCCACGCCGGACGGTACCAGCGTCGCCTGCGGCAGCAGCCGGGAAGCAGGCACGTCGTGCGCCTGCAGCGTGTTGTTGCAGACGCGGAATTCGACGCCCTGCTCGGCCAGCGCCGCCACCTTCTGCTCGAACGGGCGGCCGTTGCCGTCGACCGCGCCGGCCAGCAGGAAGCTGATGCCGTCGGCCAGCGCCACCACGACGATCTTCACGCCCGGCTCGGCGCGCAGGTGGTTGCCGATGTTGGCCAGCCCGCGCGCGGCCTGGGCGCGGCCGTCGGCGAAGTGGTAGACCACCTTCGGCGCGCGGCTGCCGTCGGCGGCACCGGCCTCGGC
>JBAUJK010000052.1:0-1672 GCA_049683695.1 Burkholderiaceae bacterium | reverse complement strand
GCGTTCGGCCAGAGCACGCTTGGCGCCGGCCGCCGGGTGCTGGTCGAGTTCGTCTCGGCCAACCCGACCGGGCCGCTGCACGTCGGCCACGGCCGCCAGGGCGCGCTGGGCGACGCGATGGCGGCGCTGCTGCAGTCGCAGGGCTTCGAGGTCACGCGCGAGTTCTATTACAACGACGCCGGCGTGCAGATCGCCAATCTGGCGCTGTCGGTGCAGGCGCGCGCCCAGGGCCGCAAGCCCGGCGACGCCGACTGGCCGCAGGCGGCCTACAACGGCGACTACATCGCCGACATCGCCGCCGACTTCCTGGCCGGCAAGACCGTGTCCGCCAGCGACGGCGCGCCGGTCACCGCCAGCGGCGACGCCGGCGACCTCGATTCGATCCGCCGCTTCGCGGTGGCCTACCTGCGCCACGAGCAGGACCTCGACCTGCAGGCGTTCGGCGTCAAGTTCGACCACTATTACCTGGAATCGTCGCTGTACGCCGACGGCCGCGTCGCCGACACCGTGGCGGCGCTGACCGCCGCCGGCAAGACCTACGAGGCCGAAGGCGCGCTGTGGCTGCGCAGCACCGAGTACGGCGACGACAAGGACCGGGTGATGAAGAAGTCCGACGGCAGCTACACCTATTTCGTGCCGGACGTCGCCTATCACGTCAGCAAATGGCAGCGCGGCTTCGGCCAGGCGATCAACATCCAGGGCAGCGACCACCACGGCACCATCGCGCGCGTGCGCGCCGGCCTGCAAGCGCTCGACATCGGCATCCCAGAGGGTTACCCGGACTACGTGCTGCACAAGATGGTCACCGTGATGCGGAATGGCGAGGAAGTGAAGATTTCCAAGCGCGCCGGCTCCTACGTCACGCTGCGCGACCTGATCGAATGGTCGGCCGGCGACGGCGCCGCCGACCTGACCCGTGGCCGCGACGCGGTGCGGTTCTTCCTGATCTCGCGCAAGGCCGACACCGAGTTCGTGTTCGACGTCGACCTGGCGCGCGCGCAGTCCGACGAAAACCCGGTCTACTACGTGCAGTACGCGCATGCGCGCATCTGCTCGGTGATGGCGCAGTGGGGCGGCGACGAGGCGCTGCTGGCCGACGCCGACGTCGCGCCGCTGACCGCGCCGCGCGAGGCGGCGCTCCTGGCCAAGCTGGCCGAATACCCGGAAACGCTGCAGAAGGCGCTGGCCGAACTGGGCCCGCACCAGGTCGCGTTCTACCTGCGCGAACTGGCCGGCGAGCTGCACGGCTACTACAACGCCGAGCGCGTCCTGGTGGACGATGCTTCGATTAAAATGGCGCGGCTGGCCTTGCTGTGGGCGACCCGCCAGGTGTTGCGCAACGGCCTGGCGCTGCTCGGCGTCTCGGCGCCGGCCAGGATGTGAGCGGCGATCCGCCGCGGAAACAGGAACCCATGTTCGACTACAAACGCAAGCAGGCCGGCGGCACCTTCCTCGGGCTGATCCTCGGCCTGATCATCGGGCTGTCGATCGCCGTGGTGGTGGCGGTGATGATCATGAAGGCGCCGGTGCCGTTCATCAACAAGATGGCACGCTCGGACAAGCCGGCCGACGCCGCCGGCGCCATCACCGATCCGAATCAGCCGCTGTACGGCAAGCGCGACGCCCGCACCGCGCCGCCCGAGTCCGCCGCCGCGCCGGTGCCGCCGAACAC
>JBAUJK010000051.1:0-1549 GCA_049683695.1 Burkholderiaceae bacterium | reverse complement strand
GCCGGACAGCGGCCCGTTCGACCGCCGCTACCGCCACCTGCCGGGCGAAGCGGCGCCGGCACCGGTGGCGCCTGCCAGCCGCACAATCCCGCCGCAGCCGGAATACGACCTGCTGTGGTTCATCGCCCAGTACGCGCCCGAGATGGAAGGCTGGGAGCGCGACATCTTCCTCGCGGTGCGCGAGGAATCGTTCTATTTCTATCCGGTGTTCGCCTGCCAGATCATGAACGAGGGCTGGGCCTCGTACTGGCATGCGCGGCTGCTGCGCGAAGCCGATTTCCTGCCGGACGAACTGTACCTGAGCGCGATAAAGTCGCATTCCGACGTGGTGCGCCCGTATGCCGCCGAAAGCCAGCTGTCGCTGGCGATCAATCCCTACCACCTCGGCTTTTCGATGTGGGAAGACATCATCGAACGCCACGGCCTGGAGGCGGCGCGCCGCATCTGCCGCGAGGAAGACGACTTCGGCTTCATCCGCAACTACCTGACGCCGGAGCTGGCCGAAAAGCTCGGCCTGTTCGTCTACCAGACCGAAAGGGATGGCGACATCACCATCGGCGAGCGCGACATCCATGCGCTGCGCGAAGCGATCCTGGCGCCGAAGTTCAACTATGGCGCGCCGCGCATCGCGGTGACCGCCATGCATTCGGACGGCAGCCTGGAATTGACGCACGATTACAAGAGCGACGGCCGCGGACTCGACCTCGGGCGCGCCGAGCGCGTGCTGGACTACATCAGCCGCGTCTGGCGACGGACCGTGACACTGCACACGGTCAGCGACAGCGGCGCGGTGCGCGAATTGACGGTGCGCAAATCCTAGTGCTGCACGGTTGCACCATTGGCATGGAGAAAGCATATACTCTCTTTGTATATGCTCCATGCCGCGCATGAATAAACGTAAATTTACACATACTCCTTGGTAAATCAGGCGACTTGCGTCGCCTGTCGTTTGCGCATGGGCGGCAGCGGCCGCCGCCGGATGCTACTCTTTTTACGTCGACTGTTTCCAGGAACCGCCGATGAATCTTTCCCTGTCGAGTCCGCTGCTGTGCCGTGCCGTCGCCGGCTTCTTCCTGAGCATGGCGCTGTCCGCCTGCGCCAGCCTGCCCGACGTGCGCGACTTGAGCGCAACCCTGACGCCGAAAGAAACGCCAACGGTAGCCGGCAGCCATGGCGTGCTGCCGAGCCAGCGCGCCGAATCGCTGCTGGCGCGGCGGCTGCGCGGCACCCGCATCGACGTGCAGGCGCTGGCGGCACTGGAAGAAGCGGCTACCGGCAGCCCGCTGATCGCCGGCAACAAGGTGACGCTGCTGTACGACGGACCGGAGACGATGAAGGCGATGATTGCGGCGATCCGCAACGCACGCGACTCGATCAACCTGGAGACCTACATCTTCGATCAGGATGAGCTCGGCATACGCTTCGCCGATCTGCTGATCGAGCGCCAGCGTGCCGGCGTGCAGGTCAACATCATCTATGACAGCATCGGCACGCTCGGCACGCCGGCCGAATTTTTCCAGCGCATGCGCGATGCCGGCCTCCCGCTGGG
>JBAUJK010000050.1:0-3020 GCA_049683695.1 Burkholderiaceae bacterium | reverse complement strand
GCGCGAGCCGATGCCCTCGTCGGCGAATTCATCCGGACCCCAGACCTTGAACCACCAGTCGTTGCCCCATTCCTGGTCGATCTTCTTCATCGCGCGGCGGAAGTCCAGCGCTTCCAGGATGCTTTCTTCGACCAGCGCGGTGCCGCCGGGCGGCTCCATCATCGCCGCGGCGACGTCGCACGAGGCGATGATCGAATACTGCGGCGAGGTCGACGTGTGCATCAGGTAGGCTTCGTTGAACGCATCCTGGTCGAGCTTGACCGCTTCCGATTCGCGCACCAGGATCTGCGACGCCTGCGACAGCCCGGCCAGCAGCTTGTGCGTCGATTGCGTGGAGAAGATCAGCGATTCCTTGGCGCGCTGGCGGTTCTTGCCGATCGCGTGCATGTCCTTGTAGAACTCGTGGAAGGTGGCGTGCGGCAGCCAGGCTTCGTCGAAGTGCAGCGTGTCGATCCGGCCGTCCAGCATGTCCTTCAGCGTCTCGACGTTGTACACCACGCCGTCGTAGGTCGACTGCGTGATGGTCAGGATGCGCGGCTTCTTGTTCTTGGCTTCGCGCGCGAACGGATTGGCCTCGATCTTCTTCATGATGTTTTCCATCTTGAATTCTTCGAGCGGGATCGGGCCGATGATGCCGAGGTTGTTGCGGGTCGGCATCAGGAACACCGGAATCGCGCCGGTCATGATGATCGAGTGCAGGATCGACTTGTGGCAATTGCGGTCGACCACCACGATGTCGCCCGGCGCCACGGTCGAATGCCAGACCATCTTATTGGACGTCGAGGTGCCGTTGGTGACGAAGTAGCAGTGGTCGGCGTTGAAGATGCGCGCGGCGTTGCGCTCGGAAGCCGCCACCGGGCCGGTGTGGTCGAGCAGCTGGCCGAGTTCCTCGACCGCGTTGCAGACGTCGGCGCGCAGCAGGTTTTCACCGAAGAACTGGTGGAACATCTGGCCGATCGGCGACTTCAGGAAGGCGACGCCGCCCGAATGGCCGGGGCAGTGCCACGAATACGAGCCGTCGTTGGCGTAATTCACCAGCGCGCGGAAGAACGGCGGCGACAGGCCGTCGAGGTAGGACTTGGCCTCGCGGATGATGTGGCGCGCGACGAATTCCGGCGTGTCCTCGAACATGTGGATGAAGCCGTGCAGCTCGCGCAGGATGTCGTTCGGGATGTGGCGCGAAGTGCGCGTCTCGCCGTACAGGTAGATCGGGATGTCGGCGTTCTTGTAGCGGATTTCCTCGACGAAGGCGCGCAGCGACTTCAGCGCGAAGTCGGTTTCCTCCAGCGAACCGGCGCCGAACTCCTCGTCGTCGATCGACAGGATGAAGGCCGAGGCGCGCGACTGCTGCTGGGCGAACTGCGACAGGTCGACGTAGCTGGTCACGCCGAGCACTTCCATGCCTTCCTTTTCGATGGCGTCGGCCAGCGCGCGGATGCCGAGGCCGGAAGTGTTTTCAGAGCGGAAGTCTTCGTCGATGATGACGATCGGAAAGCGGAATTTCATCGCGGTCTCCAATGGAACCGATTGCGGGAGACGCGTAGGCTGTGGCCGATGGCCACTCCGCTTGCGCGCCGTGAAAAAACTCGAATTTTCGCAGATATGGGGACAACCGGGGCGGAAAAATGCGTTGCCGAACGCCTGCGGGCCGGCGCCGGGATGTCGTGGACTAAGAGGGAGTATGCGTTAATTCCGCCCTGTTTCCGCCCGGCATAGGGTCTTTATGCTGGGAGTATATTTCCGCCGCTAAGTTCCGGCGGGCGCCGTTCTTTCATAGGTGACGAAGGCGTAGTCGCACTCGTTGGCTTCCGAATGGTGCGTCTCGCGCGCGGTCGGCCGCCATTGCGTGGCGTCGATGGCCGGGAAGAAGGTGTCGCATTCGAAGGTCCTGGCGATCTCGGTCACCACCATCCGGTTCGCCAGCGGCAGCGCATCGTCGAAGATCTGGGCGCCGCCGATCACGAAGACTTCGTCGCCGCCGGCCAGCGCAATCGCGTCGGCGAGCGATACCGCGCTTTCGACGCCGTCATGGCGCCAGTCGGGGTTGCGGGTGACGACGATGTTGCGCCGGTTCGGCAGCGGCCGGCCGATCGAATCGAAGGTCTTGCGCCCCATCACGATCGTGTGGCCGGTGGTCAGCCGCTTGAAATGCGCCAGGTCTTCCGGCAGCCGCCACGGCAGCGCGTTGCGGATGCCGATGCCGCGCGCGGCATCGAGGGCGACGATCAGGGTAACGGATGGCTGGGACATGGCAAAAGCGGGCAGAGGAACGAGACCAGGGCCGGACGGCATGCAAAGCCCGCAGGTTACCAGAGCGCAGCCGGCGGCGCTCCGTGCGGCCGCGTCAGGTTGCGCCGAGCGGGCATCCGAACTTCAATTGTCCGGCCTGCGGGATAGCCTTTTATAATGACTTTCCTTTAAGCATCACTATTCCCGCACGCGGCAGCCTTTGCCGCCCTCAATGTACATGGACGAACCACGGGTTCTGGCTTCCGGCGGCAATACGGCGCGCGGCCACGCGGCATGGCCGCGCCGCTTCGCGCCGGCGCTGCTGCTGGGACTGGCTTACTACCTGCTGGCCAGTCCGGCCGCCCACATGACGTACGGCGGCACGCTGGCCGCGATCGTCTGGCCGGCCCCGGCACTGGCGATCGCGGTACTGTGGCGCTTGCCGTACCGGCATTGGGGCGCCTGTCTGCTGGCGATCCTGCCGGCGATGATGGCGGCCGGCCAACTCGACACGTTGCCGCTGGCAATCGATTTCCAGTATGCGCTGCTGAACGTGTTCGAAGTCGCGCTGTGCGCGTTTCTCGGCCGCCGCCTGGTTGCGCCGCAAGGGCGGCTGGAAACCGTCGCCCAGTTCACCCGCTTCGTGCTGCTGCTGCCGCTGGCCGGTTGCGCGGTGGTCGCCGCCGCCGGCGCCACCATCGCCACCAACGCGCTCGGGCTGGACTGGCTGCCGGAATGGCGCGCGATCCTGGTCGGCAACGGCCTGGCGGTGCTGGTGCTTGTGCCGGCGC
>JBAUJK010000049.1:0-3871 GCA_049683695.1 Burkholderiaceae bacterium | reverse complement strand
TCGCGGTCGGCCACCCGTACGGCGTGTCGGGCGCGCGCCTGACCGGCCACGCGCTGATCGAAGGCAAGCGGCGCGGCGCCAAGTACGTGGTGGTGACCATGTGCATCGGCGGCGGCCAGGGCGCGGCCGGATTGTTCGAAGTGGTCTGAGCCGGACGCTTCCTGCGCAGTCGACTGACCGGCCGTTGCCGCTTCGTGCCGAAGCGGGAGCGGCTGGGCGGGACCAGGCTGAACAGCAATCCCCGTCAGTCCGGCCCAGGCCGGAATCCAGCGTCGTGCGCGGCTCCGCAGAGCCGCGGGGTTCCGCCTTGCGCCGGAATGCAGAAAACCTGCAATAAGGGAGTATGTCCTTATGCCGTGGGAATTCCCTGTGGCATAGTCCGTCTACCAGGGGAGTATAACGACCCCCCCAGTCCGCCGGCATTCCGCCGGCCGTTTTCTGGAGCACCACTCCGATGTCATCGCTGATCCTGTCCCGCCGCGACCTCGACTGTCTGCTGTACGAATGGCTGCAGGTCGAAAACCAGCACCGCCGCCCGCGCTACGCCGAGCACAGCCGCGAGACCTTCGACGCCGCGCTCGACCTGTGCGAGCAGATCGCCACCGACCTGTTCGCGCCGCACAACAAGAAGAACGACCAGCAGGAACCGCACTTCGACGGCGAGACCGTGCAGATGATCCCCGAGGTCGGCGTCGCGCTGAAGGCATTCAACGACGCCGGCCTGATGGCCGCCGGCCAGGACTTCGAGCGCGGCGGCATGCAGCTGCCGTGCGTGGTGGAAAAGGCCGGCTTCGCCTATTTCAAGGGCGCCAACGTCGGCACCGCGTCCTATCCGTTCCTGACCATCGGCAACGCCAACACGCTGCTGAAATGCGGCACGCCCGAGCAGATCGAGACCTTCGTCAAGCCGATGCTGGAAGGGCGCTTCTTCGGCACCATGTGTTTGTCGGAACCGCAGGCCGGCTCGTCGCTGTCGGACATCACCACCCGCGCCGAGCCGCAGCCCGACGGCAGCTACCGGCTGACCGGCAACAAGATGTGGATTTCGGCCGGCGAACACGAACTGTCGGAAAACATCGTGCATCTGGTGCTGGCCAAGGTGCCGGACGAAAACGGCAAGCTGATCCCGGGCGTGAAGGGCATTTCGCTGTTCATCGTGCCGAAGAAGCTGGTCAATGCCGACGGCAGCCTCGGCGAGCGCAACGACGTCGTGCTGGCCGGGCTGAACCACAAGATGGGCTATCGCGGCACCACCAACTGCCTGCTGAATTTCGGCGAGGGCAAGTTCAAGCCGCAGGGAAAGGCCGGTGCCATCGGCTATCTGGTCGGCGAGGTGCACAAGGGCCTGGCCAACATGTTCCACATGATGAACGAGGCGCGTATCGGCGTCGGCCTGGGCGCCGTGATGCTCGGCTACACCGGCTACCTGCATGCGCTCGACTATGCGCGCAACCGGCCGCAGGGCCGTCATCCGCAAGCCAAGGACCCGGCGCAGCCGCAGGTCGCGATCGTCGAGCACACCGACGTCAAGCGCATGCTGCTGGCGCAAAAGGCGTACGTCGAAGGCGGCCTGGCGCTGACGCTGTACTGCGCGCGGCTGGTGGACGAGGAGCGCAGCGCCGACGACGAGGCGGCGCGCGCCCAGGCCAGCCTGCTGCTGGACATCCTGACGCCGATCGCCAAGTCGTGGCCGTCGCAGTGGTGCCTGGAGGCGAACAACCTGGCGATCCAGGTGCATGGCGGCTACGGCTACACGCGCGAATACAACGTCGAGCAGTTCTACCGCGACAACCGGCTGAACCCGATCCACGAAGGCACGCACGGCATCCAGGGGCTGGACCTGCTGGGGCGCAAGGTGTCGATGCGCGACGGCGCCGCCTTCAAGGCGCTGGCGGCCGAAATGCAGAAGACCATCGCCGCCGCGCGGCAGCAGCCGGCGCTGGCCGACTACGCCACGGCGCTGGAACGGACGCTGGCGCGCGTCGCCGAAGTGACGCGGGTGCTGTACGCGGCCGGCGACCTGAACAAGACGCTGGCCAACGCGTCGCTGTACCTGGAAGCCTTCGGCCACATGGCGGTCGCATGGATCTGGCTGCAGCAGGCGCTGGTGGCGACGGCCGCCGGCGACGGTGGCGCCGATGCCGGCTTCTACCATGGCAAGCTGCAGGCCTGCCGCTATTTCTTCCGCTGGGAATTGCCGAAGGTCGACCAGCAGCTGGACCTGCTGGCCAGTATCGACACCACCACCCTCGACATGCAGGATGCGTGGTTCTGAACCAATGACGGCGGAGGCGGCATGATCCGGCACATCGTGATGTGGAAGCTGAAGGAGCAGGCGGAAGGCGCCGGCCGCGCCGCCAACGCGGCGCGCATGAAGGCGCTGCTGGACGACTGCGCCGGCCTCGTGCCCGGCATGGGCCGCTTCGAGGTGGCGCTGGCGGCACCGGGCATGGAATGCACGTACGACGTGGTGATGTATTCCGAGTTCGAATCGCGCGCCGCGCTCGACGCCTACCAGCAGCACCCGCAACACCAGGCGCTGAAGCCGTTTTTTTCCGCCGTGCGCGACGCCCGGCAGTGCATGGATTACGAACTCTGACGCACGGCCGGCCGCCGCGCCGGCGGCCGCTTTTCCCTCCCAGCTTGCCTGCGGCCTGCCACTGGCCGCGCCGGTCGCGCTTCCAATCCCCTGTTCTTAAGATGGGTTAAGGGCAGCCGCCGCCGCTATCGGCTACACTTCGGCCGCAGCATCCCGGCCGTGGCCGGCGATCGACTTGTCAAAACCGCATGAGTATGTTTTCCGCTTTCCTTCCCGCTTCCGTCCGCGCCGGCCGCGGCGCTTGCCGTGGCTAGCGCCGGCCTCAACCTGCTGCCGATCGCGCTGATCGGCCTGCTGGGCGGCGTGCACTGCGCCGGCATGTGCGGCGGCATCGTCGGCGCGCTGTCGGTGGCGTCGCAGCCGGCGCGCAAGGCCTTCCCGGTGCCGGTGGTCAGCAGGATCGGCGCGCTCGATGGCGCCGGCAAGGTGCTGGCCTACAACCTCGGCCGCATCGGCAGCTATACGCTGGCCGGCGCGATCGCCGGCGGCGCCGGGCAGGGCGTGGCGACGCTGACACAGATCTCGGCGCTGCAGATGGCCGGCTACTGGCTGGCCAACCTGATGCTGGTCGCGCTCGGCCTGTACCTGATGAACGCCTGGCACGGCGTGGCACGGCTGGAGGCGCTCGGCCAGGCGCTGTGGCGCCGCATCCAGCCGTTCACCCGCCGCCTGTTGCCGATGGATACGCCGGCCAAGGCGCTGGCGCTGGGCGGCCTGTGGGGCTGGCTGCCGTGCGGCATGGTGTACAGCGTGCTGTTGACGGCGCTGATGACCGGCTCGGCGCTGTCCGGCGCGCTGGTGATGCTGGCTTTCGGCATCGGCACGCTGCCGAACCTGCTGGCGCTGGGATTGGCCGGCGCCCGGCTGCAGGGCTGGAGCCGGCGCCGTGGCGTGCGCGTCGCCGCCGGCCTGCTGGTGCTGGCGTTCGGCGTGCTCGGGCTGGTGCGGATCAGCAACGGATTGTCGCTCGGCTGGCTGGATGCGCTCTGCATCACGCCGGCGGGAGGCGGACATTGAGCGCGCTGATGGATGACACGATGAATCCGGCGAGCGGCTGCTTCCACTGCGGCCTGCCGCTGCCGCGCCAGGCATCGTGGTCGGTGGTGATCGACGAGGTCGCGCGGCCGATGTGCTGCCCCGGCTGCGCCGCGGTGGCGCAGGCGATCGTCGATACCAGCGGCAGCGCGTATTACCGCAGCCGCAGCGGCTTCGCGCCGACCGCCGCCGCGGCCGAGCTGGTGCCGCCGGAGCTGCAGCTGTACGACAGCCCGG
>JBAUJK010000048.1:0-5368 GCA_049683695.1 Burkholderiaceae bacterium | reverse complement strand
TCACGGCCTGGCCGCGGCACTCCACCACCACCATGTCGTTCTCCGCGATGATGCGGCTGGCCCGGTTCCGCAGCGGCACCGCCAGGCGATCCGCAAGCGGCTTCAGCAGCTCCGCCAGGACGGCCGGCTTGCCGTCGTAGCAGCGCGACCAGCGCGTGCTGCCGATGATTGTCCATTTGAAATCGTCCGACATCAGCCGCACCAGCGGCCTGGCGTCGCCTTCGGCCAGGCGCGCGAATGCGGCCCGGGTGGCGGCTCGATGTGCTGCGCAGCGAATTCGAAACGCCCCATCACGGCGATCAGGCTCATTGCGCATCCTCCGCGGCGATGACGGCGGTCGCCTCGACCTCCACCAGCCAGTCGGGACGGACCAGGCGCTTGACGACGACAAAGGTGGACGCTGGCGGCGCCGAAGTGTCGACGTAGCGGTCGCGCACCTCGATGACTGCTGGCAGCGCTTCCGGCGGTACCGCGTCCACGCAGTAGTAGTTCAGCTTCACGATGTCGGCGAAGCTGCCTCCCGCCGCTTCGACTGCCAGCTTCAGGTTGGCAAATACCTGCTCCAGTTGTGCGCGGAAATCGCCCTTGCCGGCCAGGGCGCCCGAGGCTTCGCGTGCCGCCTGGCCGGAGATCAGCACCAGCCTTCCTCGATGTACCTCGACCAGATGCGAATAGCCGACCGGCGGCGGTAGGGTGTGCGGATTTTGAAATCGAACCTGCGGGCTGGCCATGCTGCTCTCCTTGTGACGGTGAAGGCGATACAGGCCGCATTACACCGGCTAGAGCGCGCTCCAGGTCAAGGAGAAAACAGCACGCGTTGCGTATTCGCCGCGAAGGGCTCGCGCAGGAGCTGAAGCCGGGCCAGCGAGCGTCCCACCAGGGCGAGGGCAGGTCGCATGCGGCCTGCGGCGAACGGACGGCTTATTCAGGAAGCGGTGTCGTCGCTCTTGCCGCCCTGCCGGCCCGCGCGCGCCACAGCCCCTCCACCGAATAGACGAGGAGCGCGCCCCAGATCAGCGCGAAGCCGGCCAGCCGCACGCCGCCGAACGGCTCGTGGTACAGCCAGACGCCGAGCAGCAGCTGCAGGCTCGGGCTCAGGTATTGCAGCAGCCCCAGGAGCGTCAGCGGAATGCGGCGCGCGCCGGCCGCGAACAGTAGCAGCGGCACCGCGGTGATCGGGCCGGCCGCCGCCAGCAGCCACTGCACCGGCGCCGTTGCGCTGGCGAACGAATTGTGGCCGGTAGCGGACAGGTACAGCAGGTAGCCCACGGCCAGCGGGAACAGCAGCAGCGTCTCCAGCGACAAGCCTTCCAGCGCCCCCAACGGCGCGATCTTGCGCATCAGGCCGTAGCCGCCGAAGGTCACCGCCAGCGCCAGCCCGATCCACGGCAGGTGGCCGGCCAGCCAGGTCAGCCAGGCGACGCCGGCTGCCGCCAGCGCCACCGCCGCCCATTGCCCCGGCCGCAGCCGCTCCTTCAACACCACCATGCCGAGCAGGATGCTGACCAGCGGGTTGATGAAATAGCCGAGGCTGGCGTCGACCACGTGGTCGTTGTTGACAGCCCAGATGTACAGCAGCCAGTTGGATGCCAGCAGCAGCGAGCTGGCGGCGAACGCCGCCACTACCTTCGGCTGCCGCAGCGCCGCCCGCAGCCATGTCCATTGCCGGCGCAGTGCCAGGATCACCAGCACGAACACCAGCGACCACAGCATCCGGTGCACCAGGATCTCGAACGACGGAATGTCGCGTAGCGCCTTGAAGTAGACCGGAAACAAGCCCCACATGACGAAGGCGAGGACGGCTTGGAGCATACCAGTGCGCATGATGGCGAGAGCGGGCAAGGGAAGACGCCGGCCGGTGGCGGCGACGCGGCGCGAATGACGCGCGGGAAAGCTTGCGATTATCCCAGCAATCGGCCGCAGCGTGGCCGCGCGCGAAACGCGCGGCGGCGCGACATATCGGTAAGGGCGGGAACAGCCGTCGGGCGGCCGGGTCCGTGCTGCCGGCGACCCTGCTGTTTTTCAAGCGACGTGATGGGCTGGCCCGCCCGGCGAGGCGGGGCTGCGGACGGCCGGTAGCAGGCGGCCGCGCCGCCCCAGAGAACTCCGAAGTTCCGGTATGGCGGCGGGAGTATGCGATCAAGATCGCCGTTATACGCCCGTGATGAGGGTGAGGCTCCTGGAGTATTTGGCGTGACCGGCGCCGCCGGCGCTATTGCGGCGGAATGCGCAGCATCTGCCCCGGATAAATCTTGTCCGGATTGGACAGCATCGGCCGGTTGGCTTCGAAGATCTGATGGTAGCGGTTGGCGTCGCCGTACATCTCCTTGGCGATCTTCGACAGCGTGTCGCCGCTCTTGACGGTGTAGTAGCGCGCTTCCGGCGCCGGCGTGGCGACCGTCATCCGGTCGTCGACGTGTTCCACCGCGTGCACGTTGCCGCAGCACAGCAGGATTTTTTCACGCGTCGCCTGGTCCGCCACCTCGCCCCGCACGGTGACGGTGCCGCTGGCGCCATCGAAGCCGATGTCGAGCTTGTCGGCCGGCAGATTCTGGCTGCGGATGTAGTTGGCGATCGCGGTCGCCGCGGTCTGGTTCAGCGCCGCCATGTCCTGCGCTGGGGCGGCGGCCGCCGCCGGGTTCGGCGCTGTGCCCGGCGCGGGTGCCTGCGCCGGGCTTGGCTGAGGCTGCGCCGGTTTCGGGCTGAACAGCTTTTCGCCGGCGTCCTTGATGAAGTTGAGAAGTCCCAAAGTGCGCTCCTTGTCGAGAGAATGCGTGTCCGCGCATGGCGCGGCCCTCCCGACAGTGTGCTCCGGGCCGACGGGCGTGGCGTTGAAGTGGCGCAAGGAGGTGGCCGGATCCGGAGCAGATTCGGCCTGAGCCGATCTGGCGTGCCGATGTCGGCCAGCTTGTCGATGCTACGGTGAGAAGGGGCGCTTTGCGCCTGAGGCAATCCGCCCCGGCATCGACCAGCCGGTCGGACCGACTTGCTCTAGAAGAATTCGACGCTGTCGTTGGACAGCTGGGATTCCAGTTCGCCGTTGGCCATCAGTTCGTCATAGTGGCAGACCTGGTTGCGGCCATGGGTCTTGGCGTAGTACAGCGCCTGGTCGGCGTGGCCGAGGATGACGACCGGCGTCTGCTGCGAAATGCTGGCGAAGCCGATGCTGACCGTCACCTGGCCGACTTGCGGGAACGGATAGTTTTCGACGTTGGTGCGAAAGCGCGTGAAGATGTTGCGGGCTTCGGCCAGCGTGGTCGAGCGCAGCAGGATCACGAATTCCTCGCCGCCGAAGCGGAAGATACGGTCCTGCATGCGGAACGAGTTGCGCAGCAGGTTGGCGATCAGGATCAGCACCTCGTCGCCGTACAGGTGGCCGAAGCGGTCGTTGACGCGCTTGAAGTTGTCGATGTCGACCACCGCCAGCCATTGGTCCTTGTGCTCGCCGTGCAGGCGCCGATCCGGGTCGCTGGCCGGTGCAACCGGATGGTCGGGCGGCAGCGCCGCGTTCACCATCTTCGAAAAATTCTCGTCGAAGGTCTTGCGGTTCAGGAGGCCGGTCAGCGAATCGCGTTCGCTGTAGTCGAGCAGGTTCTGGAAATTGCGGTAGACCGACAGGATGCCTTCCATCATGTGCCGGGTGTCGTCGGGAAACACGCTTGGCCGGCTGATTTCCAGACAGCCGCTGAGCTTGTCGTTCAGCCACAGCGGCAGCCATAGCACGTGGCTGCCGTCGGCGGCGATTTCCTCCATGCTGGTGGCATGCTGCTCGATGCAGGCGCGCAGCATCGGATAGGCATCGAGCGGTTCGCCGGCCTGCTCGGCGCCATCTTCGCAGGTGACCGGCTGGCCGTGCTCGATCCACACGCGCGGCCGTACGAACAGCTGGTCGCGGAACTTGACCACTTCGAGCACGCGCGCCTGTTGCGCGCCGATCAGCTCGTGCAGCGCCGCCACGACCGAGATGTCGAGCAGCGTATGGTCGCGGTGACCGGTGATCTCCACCAGATGTTTCAGCAGCGCGTCCATCGTGCGTTCGTGTGCCCTGTTCCAAAAATGAGTGCGATGGCTCCGGTTGCCGCAAAACCGGCATGCGCAATCGGAAAATGGTCTCGGGAGGCGGCGCAGGATGCGCAGGATGCGGCTGGCGCCGCTGCGATGCGTGGTCCCCGGATGTTCTAGTTATGGTTGCTGAATTCTAGCCGAGCAAACGCTCGCCAAAAGCGCAAGGCGGGGGGATTGTTACTTATTTAACATTGTTTAACAACACTTCGGCCTTGCCAGGTCGGCGCCGAGCCACAAAATGTTTCTTGCAGGAATCGAAACCCGATGTGGCGGGTTCAGAAATCGTCGCGCCGCACCGCGTCCTGTTCCAGCCGCAACCGCTGGCGGTCGGCATCCAGGCGCACGATGGCGCCGATCGGCAGCGTCAGGTTGGGATCGCAATGACCGCTGCGCCAGCCGGCCAGCACCGGGATCTGCAGCGGTTCCAGCAGCTCCTTCCATACCTGCCGCAGGCGGCCGCGGTCGGCCTCGTCGTGCTTGCGGGCGGCGCGCGGATCGTCGATCTCGGAAAAATCGCCGACCAGGATGCCGCGCGCCTGCGCCAGCTTGCCGGCCAGCCGCAGCTGGGTCAGCAGGCGGTCGATCTTCTGCGGCGTCTCGCCGACGTCTTCGATGAACAGGATCGCGCCTTCCAGGTCGATCTCGTACGGCGTACCGAGCGTGGCGCCGATGGTCGCCAGATTGCCGCCGACCAGCCGGCCCTGGGCGACGCCGGCATGGATGGTTTCCAGCGGAAACTGCGGCGGATGCGGCAGCCAGCTGCCGGCTTTCTGCTTTCCTTGCAGCAGCGCCCACAGCGCATCCTCGGTCGGCGCCTGCTTTTCCACCAGCAGGTCGGGCGCCAGCATCGGCCCGTGGAAGGTCACGAAGCCGGCATAGCGCGACAGCGCCAGCAGCAGCGCGGTGATGTTGCTGTAGCCGACGAAGGGCTTCGGATGGCGGCCGATCAGGTCGTAGTCGATGCGGTCCAGCAGCCGTTCGCTGCCGTAACCGCCGCGCAGGCAGATGATGGCGTCGATTGCGGTATCGGCGAAGGCCGCGTGCAGGTCGTCCAGTCGCTGGCTATCGGCGGCGGCCAGGTAGTCGCCGCCCGGGCCGCTGCTGGCGGGGAACAGGCGCGGCACGAAACCGCGCGCGCGCAACCAGGCGGCGGCATCCTCGGTCTTGCCGGGGGCCGGCGAGGCAGGCGCGATCACCGCCACCGTACCGCCCGGCTTCAGCGGCGGCACTGCGCCCTGTTCCGGATGCGTGACTGGCGCGACGGTGGATTCGGCTGGTCCAGCGACCGGCGGCGTGCCGGCGC
>JBAUJK010000047.1:0-7013 GCA_049683695.1 Burkholderiaceae bacterium | reverse complement strand
AGTAAAAGCAGGTGGTACATTGCTAGTTCTGGGTCTCCATCAGGAGGCATGATACTGTTGTGGATTTCCTCCGCATCTGATTTCGCAGATTCTTCCATCGCGTGCAATTCCCGCACTATCTCATTTCTAACATTTTTCCACTCATCTAGCGTCTGCTGAGTTCGTTTTTTATTGGCCATGCGTCCCCCGCGCCCCTGTAATAAGGAGCCAGCCCAGTCCGTCAGGGAAACGGGTTTTCGGGGATCAGCCTAGGACTGGCGTAGAAATAGTTTAACTTGCCGTTACGCGAAGCGGCACCACGTCCGCCCCCTTGCGTATCTTGTCCAAGTAATCCGCCCATCGCTGCATCATGTTCCGCCGTGCTGGCAGGTGCGCCGTGCGGTTGTAGGCGCGTCCGTTCGGGTCTTTCACCGCGTGCGCCAGCTGGTGCTCGATCAGGTCAACCCGTTCGCCCAGCACTTCATCCATGATGGTGCGAGCCATTGCCCGGAATCCGTGTGCGGTCATCACCTCTTTGCTATAGCCCATGCCGCGCAATGCTGCGTTGATCGTGTTTTCGCTCATGCAGCGTTCGCCGGTGCGGATGCTGGGGAAAACATATTTCCCATGCCCGGTAAGCAGGTGAATGCCGCGCAAGATTTCCACCGCCTGAGCCGATAGCGGCACCATGTGGTCATTCCCCATTTTCATCTTGCTGCCGGGGATGCGCCATTCCGCCGCATCAAGATCGATTTCCGCCCACTCCGCCGAACGTAGTTCACCAGGCCGCACGAATACCAGCGGGGAGAGTTTCAGCGCCGCCGCCGCGTAGGGATGCCCGGCGTAGGCATGAATGGATCGCAGCAAATCCCCGGCCTGCTTCGGCTCCGTGATCGCGGCATAGTTTGATTTCGGTACCGCTGCCAATGCGCCCTTAAGGTCTGCTGTCACGTCCCGCTCAGCTGCCCCGGTCGCCACTGCAAAGCGGAAAACCTGGCCGCATATCTGCTTCACTCGGTGCGCCGAGTCGATAGCGCCGCGTGCTTCCATCTTTTGCACGGTCGCCAGCACGTCACGCGGCCCGATGGTGGAAATGGGTTTCTTGCCGATAGTTGGAAAAACGTCCTTTTCGAGCCAAGTCGTTATTTTTTCTTGGGTACTGGCGGCACGGTCTGCCGCTGTCTTTTGCAGCCATTGCCGTGCCACCTTTTCAAAGGTATGCGCTGCTGCAATGGCCTTGGCCTGCTTGTCCTCGCGTTTTGCTTCGCCGGGGTCGATGCCATCGGCCAGCAGTTCCCGCGCTTCGTCGCGCCGTTTTCTGGCCTTGGCGAGCGTTACGGCAGGGTACACGCCCAGCGCCAGCGTCTTGCGCTTTTCTGCATACCTGTAATCCATGCGCCAATACTTGCCGCCAGCTTTGACCAGCAGATAAAGCCCCTGCCCATCGGCGTACTTTTCGCCACTCGGTGCGCCGCTGTGCTTGACCTGCCGAATGAAGGTGTCTGTCAGTGCCATGTCGCCCCCGTGACGGAATCTGTGACGGTATCTGATTTTCCGGTTTTTAAAAGTACCGTCAAAAGTACCGACAAATTGACGGTATCTCATGCTATCCCGTGAACTAGCGTAAGACAACAAAAAACCCGCAGAGCCAATAGCCATGCGGGTTTTGAGACGACGTGAGACGGGATAAAACAGGTGGCTGGTGCCCGAGACCGGAATCGAACCGGTACGCCCCCTCTCGGGTAAGCGGCGGATTTTAAGTCCGCTGTGTCTACCAATTTCACCACTCGGGCCTGGCGCGATTCTAGCAAATCGCCCTGTGCAAAAAGCGGCGCATCTTAGCATGCGCCGGCGCGGTACCCGCTTCAGCCCTGGCGCTGGCCGAGCTGCCGTGCGATGCTGGCGGCGCGTGTGCGGTTGCTGACTTCCAGCCGCTCCAGGATCGAGCTGACGTGATGGCGCACCGTCCATTCCGAGACGTCCAGCTTGCGCGCGATTTCCTTGTTGGCCAGACCCTCGGCCAACAGCAGCAGCACCTCGGCCTGGCGCTGCGTCAGGCCGAGGCTGGTCAAATCCCCCACAGTCGGCAGTCCGTGCGCCGGCAGGCGAACGTCGTGGCCGGTGCTGCGCTCGGCGCGGCTCAGGCTTTCGATCAGCTCCATCACCGCCTGGCGCTGCTCAAGCGCGGCTTCGATGCGTGAGCCGGTCTGTTGCGCCGGCTGCGCGCTTTCCATCGCCACGAACCAGTTGGCAGTGATACCGCGTTCCTCGGCACTGACCAGCATCAGCGGCGTGTCCGGATTGTCCGCGGCGACTTCGTCGGCGGCGGCCGGCAGCGCGACGTCGACCACGGTCAGCTCCTGCGCCTGCCGCTGGCGGCGCTCGACGATGGCGAACAGCTCGGCCGTTTCCGGGCCGGTGTACAGCGTCGTGTGGGAATGCAGGCCGCCGACGATGCGCTCCAGCGCTTCGCGGATGCACGGATGGTCGTCGGCGACGATCACGATTTTCTTGCTGCCGGAACTCATGTTTGTCGGACCCGGAATGCTTGCGGCGGAAGGAAACGTGGAGGAAAAGTGAAGCCGAGAGTAGCACAGGTGTGCCATGGACGATGAATTTTACTGGTGTACAATTTTTACTGATTGCAATCAGGAAATACTGCCGATTTCCCGATATCCCCTCGCCTCCGGAGCGCCCATGCCTGCCCCAGACCTCACTCCGAACAATGCCGTCCTCAGCCAGTTCGTCGACCGTTTCCACCAGGACCGCGCGTTCCGCTCACTGGCGGAGAGCGATGCGCATGCCGCCTTGCGCAGCGTCGGTGTCCGGGTGCCGGCCGGCGTCAGCGTACGCTTCGCCGAATCCGCCGCGCGCGCGGTCGGCATGATGCTGGACCGGCCGGCGAACGGCCGTGCCGGTGCGCTCGACGACGATTTGCTGGCGCAAGTTGCCGGCGGCGCGGCGCCGACGGCCGGCAATCCGGACGAGCTGCGGCAATTTCTCGGTCTGTTCAATCTCCACCGATGAATTCGCTGTTCCGCCCGGCGGCGGTAGCGAAGGGCGGCAACCCCGACCAGCTCGACCGCGTACTGCAGGTGGTGCGGCCGCAGCACGTGCTCGGTATCTGCGTGGTGGCACTGCTCTTGCTGGTCGGCCTGGCATGGGGCCTGGTGGCCACTGTACCGGTCAAGGTGCAGGGTCACGGCATCCTGGTGGCCGATGGCGAGCCGGGTGGCGGCGCGGTGCGGGCGATCATGTTCGTGCCGAACAACGAAGGCAGGCAGGTGCGCGCCGGCATGCGTGCCCAAGTGATGCCCTCCACCATCCGCCTGCAAAAGGATGGCTTCATCCTTGGCACAGTGGTCAAGGCGGCGCGCAGCCCGTCCCGTCGCGAAGCCCTGATGCGCCGCCTGGACAATGCGGTACTGGCCGACGAGCTGATGCGCAGCGGCGCCTCGGTCGAAATCGAAGTGGAACTGGAAGCCGATCCGTCGACTCCGAGCGGCTACCGCTGGTCATCCGGTACCGGTCCCGACGTCGGCATCGACGCCGGTACCCTGGCGCGCGCCAGCGTGGTGGTCGGCGAGCGGCGCGTGATCGGCCTCGTGCTACCGGTCTTCGATCGCGTATCGCGCTGATGGATCTGCCGCTGCTGACCGCGATCCGCACACTCCTGCCGGCGCCAGGGAAAGGCGGCCGGCGCCGTTCACAGTGCATCAAGACTCCCACCATCCTGCAAATGGAAGCGCTGGAATGCGGCGCCGCCGCGCTGGCGATGGTACTGGCGCATCATGGCCGCTGGGTGCCGATGGAAGAATTGCGCGTGCTGTGCGGCATCTCACGCGACGGCAGCAAGGCGCTGAACCTGGTCAAGGCGGCACGGATGCTCGGCCTCGACGCCCGCGGCGTGCGGCTGGAACCGCAGGGCCTGGCCGAGATTCCGCTACCGGCGATCCTGTTCGTCGACATGAACCATTTCGTGGTGCTGGAAGGCAGCAGTCCCGGCTGGTTCCACGTCAACGATCCGGCCGGCGGCCGACGCCGCATCGCCGCTGCCGAATTCGATGGCATGTTTTCCGGCGTCGCGCTGATATTCGAAAAGACCGCGGCATTCCAGCCGGGCGGGCAGCCGCGCCGGGTGCTGCCGGCACTGGCCGAACTGGCGCGCGGTTCGCTGGCGCCGCTGCTGCTGGTGGCGGTCGCCGGCATGCTGATGGTCGGCATCATGATGGTGGCGCCCACGTTCAGCCGCGCGTTCATCGATTACGTGATGATTGAGCACTTGGACGACTGGCTGCCGCCGCTGTTGACGGCGATGGCGGTGACCGCACCGGCGCTGGCGCTGATCGCCTGGCTGCGGCTGCAGCTGGTCAACCGCCTGCACGCCAAGCTCGGGCTGGTGCTAAGCGGCCGGCTGGTCTGGCGCCTGCTGCGCCTGCCGGTTACCTTCTTCACCCAGCGTCACGCCGGCGTGGTCAGTGCCCGCATTCCGCTGGCGGAGCAGATTGCCGATCTGGCGTCGCGGCGGCTGGCGCAGCTGGGCATCGGCGTCACCACTCTGGTGTTTTTCACCGTACTGATGCTGCAGTACCACGTCGGACTGACGCTGGCCTGCCTGCTGCTGGCAGCGGTCAATGCGCTGGCGTTTGCCTGGCTGAGGCAGCGACTGGGCGAATCGTCGGAATGCGCATCGCTGCAGGCGGTCAAGATGGAGGGCAAGCTGATGCAGGGCTTGCAGACGATCGAAACCCTGAAGGCGACCGGCGCCGACGATCTGTTCTTTTCCCAATGGGCAGGCCTGCAAACGCTGTACGTCAATGCGCAGCAGCGCAGTGCCCATCTGCGCACGCTGGCCGGCGCGCTGCCGGTGCTGACCGGCGCGCTGACCTCGGCGCTGCTACTGGCGCTGGGCGGGATGCTGGTCATCGATGACACGCTGACGGTCGGCATGCTGGTGGCCTTCGCCATCATCCTGGCCGGTTTCGCGGCGCCGGCGCGGGAGTTGATGGCAATAGCCGCCGCCGCACGCGATGCCCAAGGCGCGCTGGCGCAAATCGACGACACGCTGCGACACCCGATCGCCGCCGAATTCCGACCGCGAGCGCCTGACGATCGCGGCGATCGCCGGCTAAGGCTATCCGGGCGCCTCAGCCTGCGCAGCGTAACGTTCGGCTACGCGCCGCTGGATCCGCCACTGATCGAGAACTTCGACCTCGACATGGCGCCCGGCAGCCGGGTGGCTCTGGTCGGCGCGTCCGGCAGCGGCAAGTCGACGCTCGGCCGGCTGGTGTCCGGCCTTCTGGAGCCGCGGTCCGGCGCCGTGCTGTTCGACGGCGAACCGGCCGCGCAGCTGCCGCGCGGCCTGTTGCGCAATTCGCTGGCGGTGGTCGACCAGGACATCGCGCTGTTCGAGGGGACGCTGCGCGACAACATCACGCTGTGGGACGAATCGATGCCGCACGAGCGCGTGGTACAGGCGGCCAAGGATGCGTTGATCCACGACGACATCATGAGCCGCCGTGGCGGTTATGACGGCCAGGTCGAGGAAGGTGGCCGCAACTTCAGCGGCGGCCAGCGCCAGCGGCTGGAAATCGCCCGCGCGCTGGTCGGCAATCCGAGCCTTCTGGTGCTGGACGAAGCCACCAGCGCGCTCGACACCGTCACCGAAAAGGCAATTGCCGACAACCTGCGGCGACGTGGCTGCAGTTGCCTGATCATCGCCCACCGCCTGTCCACCATCCGCGACTGCGACGAAATCATCGTCGTCGAACGCGGCCGGATCGTCGAGCGCGGCACCCACGAACAATTAATGCAGCAGGATGGCCGGTATCGTGCCCTCATCGAAACCTGAACCCGCATCCGCGCCCCGACCGGCGTTGGCCGCCCTGCTCGATGGCGCCGGCGAACGCACGACGGTCGGCGGCAACACTCCGTTGCTGCTGGACGATCCGTCCGTCGCCTGGTGGCTGGAATGCGGCGGCATCGAACTGTTCATCGTCGAAATCGCGGATGGGCAGCCGGCCGGGGTGCGCCGGCATTTCGCATCGCTGGCGCCGTGCACGCTGCTGTTCGGTCTTGGCATCGACGTGCCGCACGGCTTCGGCCTGCTGGCGGTGCCGCATGCCGATACCGTCATCCGCCGGCTGCCGGCGGCGGAATTGCGCACGCTGGACGGCGCCGCCGCTCTGGAATTGGCGACGCCGATCGAAGCATGGGTCGGCGCTTTGTCGAACGGCCTGGCACGCTGGATTACGCCGCGCCCGGCGATCGACCAATCGCTGCCGGCGAATCGCGCGGTGACGCTGGCAGCGCACCGCCGCGCCGGTGCTGCCAACGGCGTGGTGTGGGCGACGCTGCCACCGCATGCAGCACTGTACCTGGATACCCAGGAATTGCCAGTGCACGGCGACGTATGCGTAATCCCGCTGACCGCCGCCAGCTGGTTGCAGACCAGCTTCGAACTGACATTACGCACCGCCGATACCAGCGTGGCAATCGCCGACGGCCACCTGTGGGCCGGCCTGGACGCGCTGCACGGCGTGCTGTTCGCGGCCGCCGAACTGAACCTGCGGCTGGCCGACGTCGACGAATACAACCGGCTGCGCAGCCGTTCCGATTCGGTCGGGCGCGACTGGGAACGCGGCCTGGCCAGCTTGCGCGCGGTACTGGATGAGCGTCCGGCGCCGCTGCCCGGCGACAGCGATCCGCTGGTGGCGGCGCTGCGCGCAGTCGGCCTCCACGAAGGTTTCACGGTGCGGCTGCCAGCGCGGCGTCGGCAGGCTGACGACCAGCGCGGTCCGACCCTGGAGGAGTTGACGCAAGCCAGCGGACTGCGCCGGCGCACGGTATTGCTGGAACCCGGCTGGCAGTGCAAGGACAGCACTGCGCTGCTCGGCTTTGCCATCGATGACGGCCGGCCGCTGGCGGTACTGCCTCTGGGCGGCCGCGGCATCCGGGTGCTGGACCCGGAGCATGGCCGGGAGCTGGCCGGCGACGCCGCGCTGGCGTTGCTGGCGCCGCAGGCGGTGGTGCTG
>JBAUJK010000046.1:0-1554 GCA_049683695.1 Burkholderiaceae bacterium | reverse complement strand
TCGCGGTCGGCCTGACGCCGGAAATGCTGCCGATGATCGTCACCTCGACGCTGGCCAAGGGCGCGGTGATGCTGTCGCGCAAGAAGGTGATCGTCAAACGGCTCGATGCGATCCAGAACTTTGGCGCGATGGACGTGCTGTGCACCGACAAGACCGGCACGCTGACCCAGGACCGCATCTTCCTGGCACGGCATGTGAATGCCTGGGGCGAGGAAAGCGACGAGGTGCTGGAACTGGCTTACCTGAACAGCTATTACCAGACCGGGCTGAAGAACCTGCTCGACGTCGCGGTGCTGGAGCACGCGGAAGTGCAAAGCAAGCTGGAACGCGCCGGCGGCTTTTCCAAGGTCGACGAAATCCCGTTCGACTTCGAACGCCGCCGCATGTCGGTGGTGGTGGCCGAGCGCGACGATCATCACGTGCTGATCACCAAGGGCGCGGTCGAGGAAATCCTGGCGGTGTGCAGCGAGGTGCGCCACGGTGTCGCGCGCGAGCCGCTGACGCCGGCGCTGCTGGCGCGCATTCGCGCCGTCACCGCCGAGCTGAACGGGGAAGGCTTGCGGGTGGTCGCGGTGGCCGCGCGCGAGCTGCCGCCGACCCAGCAAGCGTACAGCGTCGCCGACGAGCGCGGGCTGACCCTGATCGGCTACGTCGCCTTCCTCGATCCGCCGAAGGAGTCGACGGCGCCGGCGCTGCGGGCGCTGGCCGAGCATGGCATCGCGGTCAAGGTGCTGACCGGCGACAACGATCTGGTCACCGCCAAGGTCTGCCGCGAAGTCGGGCTGGCGCAGCAGGGAATACTGCTGGGCGGCGACCTGGAGCGCATGAGCGACACACAACTGGCAGTGGCGCTGGAGACGCACAACGTGTTCGCGCGGCTGACACCGGCGCACAAGGAGCGCATCGTGCGGCTGCTGAAGAGGGGCGGGCACGTGGTCGGCTTCCTCGGCGACGGCATCAACGACGCGCCGGCGCTGCGTGCCGCCGACATCGGCATCTCGGTCGACAGCGCGGTCGACATCGCCAAGGAAGCGGCCGACCTGATCCTGCTGGAAAAGAGCCTGATGGTGCTGGAGGAGGGCGTGCTGGAAGGGCGCCGCACTTTCTCCAACATGCTGAAGTACATCAAGATGACCGCCAGCTCCAATTTCGGCAACGTGTTCTCGGTGCTGGTGGCGTCGGCCTTCCTGCCGTTTCTGCCGATGCTGCCGCTGCAGCTCCTGGTGCAGAACCTGCTGTACGACGTGTCGCAGATCGCGATCCCGTTCGACCGCGTCGACGACGAGCTGCTGCGCGCGCCGCAGCGCTGGGAGCCGGGCGAAATCGGCCGCTTCATGGTGTTCTTCGGCCCGTTGAGCTCGCTGTTCGACTTCGCCACGTTCGTGCTGATGTGGTTCGTGTTCGGCGCCACCACGCCGGCGCAGCAGTCGCTGTTCCAGTCCGGCTGGTTCGTGGTCGGCCTGCTGACGCAGACCCTGATCGTGCACATGATCCGCACGCCGAAGCTGCCGTTCATCCAGAGCCGCGCCGCCGCGCCGCTGCTGGCGATGACCG
>JBAUJK010000045.1:0-9000 GCA_049683695.1 Burkholderiaceae bacterium | reverse complement strand
GGCAATCTTTCCCGGAGTCCGTTGATGAACATGCTGCTGACCCATCCCGATGACGCCGAGGCGGGGGAATCATCCGCGCCGATCGAGCTGGTGTGCCCGGCCGGCAGCCTGCCGGCGCTGAAGGCGGCGGTAGACCATGGCGCCGACTGCGTCTACCTCGGCTTTCGCGATGCCACCAATGCGCGCAACTTCGCCGGTCTGAATTTCGACCAGGCGGCGATCGACGAAGGCATCCGCTATGCGCGCGAGCGCGACCGCAAGGTGCTGCTGGCGCTGAACACCTATCCGCAACCGGCCGGCTGGCGGCTGTGGCGGGAAGCGATCGACCGCGCCGCCGGCGCCGGCATCGACGCGGTGATCCTGGCCGATCCCGGGCTGATGCGCTATGCCGCCGATACGCATCCGCAGCTGCGGCTGCACCTGTCGGTGCAGGGCTCGGCGACCAACTACGAAGCGATCAATTTCTACCGCCGCCACTTCGGCGTCGCGCGCGCGGTGCTGCCGCGCGTGCTGTCGCTGGCGCAGGTCGAGCAGGTGACGGCCAAGGCCGAGGTCGAGATCGAGGTGTTCGGTTTCGGCAGCCTGTGCGTGATGGTGGAAGGTCGCTGCGCGCTGTCGTCGTACGCCACCGGCGAATCGCCGAACACGCACGGTGTCTGCTCGCCGGCCAAGGCGGTGCGCTGGCAGCAGACGCCGGACGGGCTGGAGTCGCGCCTGAACGGCGTGTTGATCGACCGCTACGCCGACGGCGAGAACGCCGGCTATCCGACGCTGTGCAAGGGCCGCTTCGACGCCAGCGGCGAGCGCAACTACTACGCGATCGAGGAGCCGACCAGCCTGAACACATTGGAGCTGCTGCCGCAGCTGCTGAAGATGGGTGTGAAGGCGATCAAGATCGAGGGCCGCCAGCGCAGCCCGGCCTACGTCGCCCAAGTCACGCGCGTCTGGCGCGAGGCGATCGACAACTGCCAGTCGGCGGCGCAGCGCTATTCGATCAAGCCGGCCTGGCGCGCCGCGCTCGACAAGGTGGCCGAAGGGCAGCAGCACACGCTGGGCGCCTACCACCGGCCGTGGAAATGACATCGATGCCGACAACGCGGGAGGCGACGTGAAACTGGCCCTGGGCCCCTTGCAGTACTACTGGCCGCGCGACACCGTGCTCGGCTTCTACCGAGACATGGCGGCGGCGCCGTTGGACGTGGTGTATCTGGGCGAGGCGGTCTGCTCGCGCCGCCACGAGCTGCGCCTGGCCGACTGGCTGGTGCTGGGCGAGATGCTGGCCGCGGCCGGCAAGGAAGTGGTGCTGTCGACCCAGGTGCTGATCGAATCCGGCTCCGACCTGACCACGCTGCGCCGCATCGCCGGCAACGGCCGCTTCCTGGTCGAGGCCAACGACATGGGCGCGGTGCACTGCCTGGAAGGGCAGTCGTTCGTCGCCGGTCCGTGGCTGAACGTCTACAGCGCGCCGACGCTGGAACTGCTGGCGCAGCTGGGCGCGATGCGCTGGGTGATGCCGCTGGAAATGGGGCGCGAGGGGCTGGCGCAGCTGCAATCCGAGCGCCCGGCCGGCATCGCTACCGAAGTGTTCGCCTACGGCCGCATGCCGCTGGCGTTCTCGGCACGCTGCTTCGCCGCCCGCCACCACGACCTGCCGAAGGACGACTGCCAGTTCGTCTGCCTGAAGTATCCGGACGGCCTGCTGATGGAAACCCGCGAGGGCCAGCCGTTCCTGACGCTGAACGGCATCCAGACGCAGTCGGCGCTGGTGTACAGCCTGATCGACCAGCTCGACGCGATGCGCGCGCTCGGCGTCGATGTCGCGCGCATTTCGCCGCAGTCGCAGCATACGGTCGAGGTGGTCGGGCTGTTCCGCGCGGTGCTGGACGGCACGTTGGCGGCGGCCGAGGCACAGGCGCGGCTTGTGCCGCTGATGCCGGCCGCGCCCTGCAACGGCTACTGGCACGGCAAGCCGGGTCTGGAGCAGTGGGCGGCATGAACGATTTCAACGCACGGAGGGATATGGTGGACACCACACCGGCGCCGGCGGCGGCCTCGCATCGATTACCGGCACCGCTCGGGCGGCTGCTGGGGCGGCTGCCGGCCTATCCCGGATCGCTGCTGTTCGCGGCGGCGCTGAACCTGGCGCTGGCGCCGCACCTGCGCGCTGGCGCGCTCGATGCGTTAGGCGGCAAGAGGTTGCGGCTGCGCGTGCTGGACGCCGGGCTGGCGTTCGACTTCGGCTGGCGCCGCGGCGCCTTCCACGCGATCCGCAACGACGGCGCGGCCGATCTGTCGATCGGCGCCAGCGCCCACGATTTCCTGCTGCTGGCGCAGCGGCGCGAAGATCCGGACACGCTGTTCTTCGGCCGCCGGCTGCTGATGGAAGGCGACACCGAGCTGGGCCTCCTGGTCAAGAACACGTTGGACGCGATGGATCTGTCGGTGTTCGAGCGCGCCGGCGGCGTTCCCGGCCGGCTGCTGGCGCGGCTGCGCGCGATCGCTGGCGCCGCCCGTTCCTGATTGATCTTGATTGACCGCCCGGGCCGGCGGCTGCGGCCCGCTTTCATTGACGCGGAGGCCTTCATGGCGAACGGCGACAAGCATCTTCCCCTCGTATATTCCTGCTCGGGCTGTTCCAGCGCGGCGCAACTGGCCAACCACGTCGCGGTGCAGCTGGACCGCAGCGGCGTGGCCGAAATGTCGTGCATCGCCGGTGTCGGCGGCGACGTGCCGGCGCTGTTGAAGGTGGCGCTGTCCGGGCGGCCGATGCTGGTGATCGACGGCTGTGCGCTGGAATGCGCGAAGAAGACGCTGGCGCGGCACGGCGTGACGCCGGAGGTCCATCTGCAGCTTGGCCAGCATGGCGTGCGCAAGCGCTTCCACGCCGATTTCGATGCGCAGCAGGCGCGCCAGGTGGTAGATCAGGCGCGCACGCTGGTGGAGACCGGACTGCATCCGCCGCTGGCCGCGCCGGAAGCAGAAAAAGCAGGAGTATAGGTAAATTTACAACGGAACTCGCCCGGCGTAATGGTGCTGCTTGGGGAGTATCCTTTGAGGCCGGCTTGTCAGTCGCGCTTTGGCGTACCTCTGCGAAGCGTCAACCAAGCGTAGCGCTGCGCGTCACCGCCACGCCGACGATGTAGGCGAAGCACAGCAGCGCGCCGGCGAAGGCGATGGTTCGCACCGTCTTGGTGCGGCCGCGCTTCAGCGCCACGGTGCCGAGCACGATGTACACGATCAGCCCGAGCACCTTCGCGGTCAGCCAGTTCTGCGCCAGCGGGTACTGCCCGCTCCACCACGCCAGCACGATCGCGCTGGTCAGCAGCAGCGTGTCGACCACGTGCGGCAGCACGCGCACCCAGCGCCGTGCCAGCATGCCGCTGTCGGCCAGCATCCAGCCGCCGCGCAGGAGGAACAGGGTGCCGCTCAAGGCGACGCAGCTCATGTGCAAATGTTTGACGGCGAGGTAGTCCATGCGGGCAGCCGGGTCGGGGTTGTGGAGCCGCCATTGTAGGCAATCGGCGCGCAGGACCGGAAGCCATACAATGGCGGCTGTCGTTTTTGCTGATGGACTTCCGATGCGCCTGTGGTCGCTGCACCCCCGATATCTGGATCCGAAAGGACTGGTCGCGCTGTGGCGCGAAGCCTTGCTGGCGCAGGCGGTGCTGGCCGGTCGAACGCGCGGCTATCGCCGTCACCCGCAGTTGCGGCGCTTTGCCGCAGTGCCGGCGCCGCAGGCGGCGATCGCCAGCTACCTGCACGAGGTGCAGCGCGAAGCCGCCCGGCGCGGCTATCGTTTCGATGCCGGCCGCATCGACCAGGGTGAAGGGCAGCCGGCGCCTCTGGTCGTGACGACCGGCCAGCTCGATTACGAGCGGCAGCATCTGCAGCGCAAGCTGACGCTGCGTGCGCCCGACTGCCTGCAGGCGCTGGCGGCGGACGCCGAAGTCGAAGCGCATCCGCTATTCATCGTCCGCCCCGGCGGCATCGCCGACTGGGAAGTGCCGGGGTAGCGCCGGTCAGCCGAGTCCCGCCGGATTCATCCGCCATACCGTGAAATTCAGCGCGGTCGCAAAACCGACCCAGGCCAGGTAGGGCAGCAGCAGCGCCCCGGCCAGCATGCGCACGCGCCAGAATGCGGTGGTCGTGGCGGCCACCAGCAGCAGCAACAGCAGGCTGTCCACCAGTGCCCACGCGCCTTGCCGCCATGCGAAGAACAGCCAGCTCCACAGCGCGTTCAACGCCAGTTGCGCCAGGAACAGGGCCAGCGCCCGGCGCTGCGCGCCAAAGCCGCCGGCCGACCACACCAGCCAGGCGGAAACGGCCATCGATAGGTAGAGCACGGTCCACACCGGTCCGAACACCGACGACGGTGGCGCCCAGCGAGGCCGGACGAGACTGCCGTAAAAATCCGCCGCATGTACCGAAGCCAGCGCGCCGATGGCGGCGGCGGCCGCGGTAAGGGCGAGCCAGCCGATCAGGCCGGGCAACTGCCGGGTTGCGAAGATGGAAGACATCGGCCCTCCGTGAATGGCGGCGTACTGCGGGATCGGCGCTGCGGCTCGCGGGAGGCACGGCGCTTGTGACATGAATGCTGCCGTGCCGCGGCCGGGATGAGTCAATGTAACCCAATACGCAAGTGTGCGTGGCGGCGCCGGCCGGATCGCCGCGCCGCGCAAAGAACCGGCTACGACATGATGCAAAAATCGATCACGATCTCCCCCGGCTGGCGCGAGACGTAGCTGATCTGTACGTTGTCGCCGAAGTGTCCCTCGATCTGCGCCAGCAGCGGCAGCGGGTCGTGGTCGTTGCAGAAGCGCATTGTCTCGCCCGGCCGCAGTGCCGCCAGCGCGCCGAAGATGGCGGCGTGGCGGAAGCGCTTGGCGACGCCGCGGGCATCGAACGGGTAGATGCCGGCGTCCGTGACAGGGATCGAACAGTCGTGTGCCATGGTGAAACTCTCCTTGGGGAACTGGGTAAGAATGGAAAAAGGGCCGGCAGTGCCGGCCCCGGTGGGAAACGTCGGGCGTTACGCGCCGACCGCCTTGGTCGCCGCTCCGGCCTTGGCCGGCAGGGCCCGGGCCGCCTTGGCGCCGCCCAAGAGGCGCAGCGCGAATGCCGCCAGGAACAGCATGCCGACCGCGAACACGATGTCACCCGGCACCCGTAGCCAGACCATGGTTTCCATGAAGGCGGAGTGCACCACTTCCGGCGAGCGGGCGAACCACATGCCCTCGGTGATGCTGGCCCAGACCTGGTAGATGCCGGCCGGCACCAGCGAGATGAACACCATCATCGCCAGACCGATGTTCAGGCCCCAGAACATGTACGCCAGCAGCCGGTCGGACCACTGCGCCCGCGGCGACATGCCGCGCAGGCAGAACAGCAGCAGGCCGATGCCGAGCATGCCGTAGACGCCGAACAGGGCGGCGTGGCCGTGGGCCGCGGTCAGGTTCAGGCCCTGCAGGTAGTACAGCGCGATCGGGGTATTGATCGAGAAGCCCAGCAGGCCGGCGCCGATCACGTTCCAGAAGCCGACGGCGATGAAGCACAGGATCGGCCACTTGTAGGTCTGCACCCACGGCGCCACCTTGGAGCGCTGGTAGTTCTTGTAGGCTTCGGTGCCGATCATCGCCAGCGGGACCACTTCCAGCGCCGAGAACATCGCGCCGATCGCAATCACGAAGGTCGGTGTGCCGGTGAAGTACAGGTGGTGCAGCGTGCCGAGGATGCCGCCGAACAGGAACACGATGGTTTCCAGCACGATTGCGCTGTTGGCAGTGGCGGCGCGGATCAGGCCCAGACGCGTGAACAGCAGGGCGATGACGGCGGTCGCGAACACTTCGAAGAAGCCTTCCACCCACAGGTGAACCAGCCACCAGCGCCAGTACTCGATCATCGCGTAGTGGGTGTGCTTGCCCCAGGTCAGCGAGGTGGCATAGAAGCCGCCGATGCACAGCGCCGACAGGAACACCATCGCGATCAGCCCGCGGCTTTCGGACGGCTTCTTCAGCGCCGGCCACAGGCCGCGGCCGAGCAGCGTGACCCAGAACAAGAGGCCGACGAACAGCAGCAGCTGCCAGAAGCGGCCCATGGTGGTGAATTCCAGGCCCTGGTTGCCGAACCAGAAGCTGAAGTCGGTGCCGGACTTCTGCAGCGTGCCGAGCCAGCCGCCGACGGTCGAGCCGACCACGATGAACAAGAGCGCATAGAACAGCACGTTCACGCCGAGCTTCTGGAACTTCGGCTCATGGCCGGAGATGGCCGGCGCGATGTATAGGCCGGTCGCCAGCCAGGCGGTGGCGATCCACAGCACCGCGAACTGGGTATGGATGGTGCGGCTGACGGTGTACGGCAGGATTTCCGCCAGCGGGATGCCGAAGAAGCTCTCGCCTTCCACCGCGTAGTGGGCGGTGATGACGCCGAAGCCGACCTGGGCCAGCATCAGCCCGATGACGACGTAGAAATACTTCTTGGTGGCACGCATCGACGGCGTCGGCTGCAGGTCGATCAGCGGGTCGGCCTTGGCCGGCGCCGGATCGGCTTCCTCCTTGTGCTTCGAATGGTAGTACAGCATGCCGACGATGGCGCCGATCATCAGGATGATGCTGGCGATCGACCAGATGCCGGCATCCGCGGTCGGCGTGTTGCCGACCGCCGGCTCCGGCGGCCAGTTGCTGGTGTACGACAGATCGGTCTTGCCCGGGCGGTCGGCGGCGGCCGACCAGGCCGACCAGAAGAAGAACGCCGGCAGCGCCTGCAGGTCGTCGGCGTCGCCGAGCGCGCCGGCCTGCATCGCGTATTGCTCGCGCAGCTTGTTCAGTTCCGGCGCGTTGCCGAACAGATCCAGATAATGCTGCCGCACCTGTTGCGCCGCCGCCAGCCGTTCCGGCGACAGGGTGATGATGCCGGTCTCGGCGTCATAGGTGTTGCGCCGCATTTCCTTCTTCGCCAGCACGTCGATCTGGGCCTGCGGGCCGGTATCGAGATCGGCGTATGGCTTGCCGAAATCACGCCGTGCCAGCACGTCGCGCAGCGCCACCGTTTCGCGGTGCAGCCAGTCGGCCGACCAGTCCGGCGCCAGGTAGCTGCCGTGGCCCCAGACCGAGCCCAGCTGCTGGCCGCCGGCCGTCAGCCAGGCGGACTGGCCGCGCTGCACCTGCCCTTCGGAGAAAAGTACCTTGCCATCGGTACCGGCCACCTGTTTCGGAATGGGTGGCGCGGCGAGATAGATCTCGCTGCCCACCCATCCAAGAACGGCGAAAGACATGGCGCAGATGACTGCCAGCCAAGTCCATAGTTTGCGCGTTGCATGCATGATCACAGCCCCTTATCGGTTTGCGGTTTGGTTCAAATTTCGAGTCGAGTATAGAAACAGGGGGTACTCGACCGAAATGATGCATATCAAGGGAATCTTTAAGCGCGCTTCGTACCATGACTGCGTCACAACAATCCGGCCGCGCGCGGCCGGATTCCGATCACCGCCTAACAGCGGCCAGGGCCGCACGGAGAACGCAGCATGATGAATTTCGAGTACTCCCCGAAGGTGCAGGCGCTGCGCCGGCAGCTGCAGGATTTCATGGACGACCACGTGATCCCGCGCCTGCCGGCATGGCGCGCGGCCGAGCAGGCGGGTGTCTATCCGGCCTTCATCGACGAACTGAAGGCGCTGGCGCGCGAGGAAGGGCTGTGGAATCTGTTCCTGCCGGCACTGGCCGCCGACGAGCCGGGGCAGCGGTTGAGCAACCTCGAATACGCGCCGCTGGCCGAAATCATGGGCCGGGTGCCGTGGGCGCCGGAAATCTTCAACTGCAACGCGCCCGACACCGGCAACATGGAAGTGCTGCACCTGTTCGGATCGATCGAGCAGCGGGAAACATGGCTGCGGCCGCTGTTGGAAGGGACGATCCGCTCCTGCTTCGCGATGACCGAGCCGGACGTCGCCTCGTCCGACGCCACCAACATCCAGACCGTGATCCGGCGCGATGGCGACGACTACGTGATCAACGGCCGCAAATGGTTCATCACCGGCGCCGCCCATCCGAACTGCCGGATCGCGATCGTGATGGGCGTCACCGACCCCGACGGCGAAACGCACCGGCGCCAGAGTATGGTGCTGGTGCCGATGGATACGCCCGGCCTGACCGTGGTGCGCAACATCCCGGTCATGCATCATCTCGGGCTGGACGGCCATTGCGAGCTGCTGCTGCGCGACGTGCGGGTGCCGCGCGCCAACCTGATCCACGAGGAAGGCGCCGGCTTCGCGATCGCCCAGGCGCGGCTGGGGCCGGGCCGCATTCACCATTGCATGCGCTCGATCGGGCAGGCTGAGCTGGCGCTGGAGCTGATGTGCGAGCGCGCGGCCGAGCGGCGCGCGTTCGGCCGCTACCTGCACCAGCACGGCACGGTGGCCGAGTGGATCGCGAACTCGCGCATCGAGATCGAGCAGGCGCGGCTGCTGGTGCTGAAGACCGCGTGGCTGATCGACCGCCACGGCGCCAAGGGCGCGCTGCGCGAAATCGCGATGATCAAGGCGCTGGTGCCGCGCCTGCAGGTGGCGGTGTGCGACCGCGCGATGCAGGTGTTCGGCGCGATGGGGCTGTCGGCCGACACGCCGCTGGCCGACCTGTGGACCGGCGGGCGGCTGTTGCGCATCGCCGACGGCCCGGATGAAGTCCACCTGCGCTCGGTGGCGCGGCAGGAAATGGCGGCGGCCGCCGAACGGCGCGGCGACGGCGCGCGCTATCTGAACGTACCGCGGGATGTGCCGCCTGACCGCCGTTGAGGAATGTTGAAAAGGAGGGGAGGAGGCGGGTTTTCGCCACCTTTCCCCGACACGGCATCTGACATACTCCCGGCCATGCATGGCTAAGCCGGGCGTAAATGCTGCGAAAAACGTAGATACTCCGGCATCAATTCGGAATAGGCAGGAAAATCTGAATACTCCCCACCATGCCACCCCAGTCCGCGCAGAAAATCTGCCGAAACAGCGGATACTCC
>JBAUJK010000044.1:0-27918 GCA_049683695.1 Burkholderiaceae bacterium | reverse complement strand
CGATCAGGATTTCACCTTCGTGGACGTCGAAGCTGACGTCGCGCACGGCGGCGATCAGGCCGGCTGCCTGCAGCGCTTCGTCGCTCGGTGCGTAATTGTGCTTTTCGAGGAAGCGGCGGGAATCCTTACCGAATAGCTGCCATAGATTCTTGCAAGAGATTTTGACTGGATTGCTCATCACTGGATCCATCGAGGGATCGCCCGGCGCGAGGGCCACGGCGAGCGGCCGACCGGAAAATGCAGTGAGCGCTTTCCCGGATCGGCGCGCAAAGAAAGAGGAACGGCGGCACGCCGGCAGTGTTCCGCTAGCGGTAGATCAGCCGGCGCAGGCCGGCATCCATTGCTGCACTTCGTCCTTGTGCTTGCCGATCCATGCAGCGGCTGCTTCGTCGTGCTTCATGTTCTCGACGTCCGCTAGCGCCGCCGCCTCGTCGATCATCGGACCGGTGAAGTCGATGTTCTTGATCAGCTGAAAGGCGCACGGCCATTTCTTTTCGAAGCCGGACCAGGCGGCCTTTTTCAGGTAGCCGCCAGTCGGCCCGCCGCAGTCGTAAGGCAGGTCCGGATTGCTGCCCCATGCCGGATCGGTCACGCAGCTTTCCTCATACTTCGGAAATTCGACGAACTTGCCGGGGAAGGCGGCGCCGACCCAGTTCGGCGCCCAGTTGAACAGCACGATCGGTTCCTTGCGCATCGCCGCCGATTTCAGTTCGCCGAACAGAGCGGCGGCCGAACCGGCATTGACGACGGTGAACTTCAGGTCCAGCGCCTCGATGCGCTCCTTGTCATGCTTGATCCAGTCCACCGGGCCGGCCAGGTAGCGGCCGTCGGGCGCGGTTTCCGGCACCGCCAGCTTTTCGGCGCAGGCGTTCAGTGCCTTCCAGTCGGGCAGGCCGGGGCAGATTTCCTCCATGTAGTCGGGATACCACCAGTCCTCGCGGGTGGTGGCGGTATAGCTGCCGAGGTCTACCATGCGGCCGGCCTTCACTTCCTTCATGAAGCTCTGCTGCATCGTGCCTTCCCAGACTTCCATCTGCAGATGCAGATCGCCCAGCCCCATCGCCGGAAACTGGCCCTGGCTGTCGGCGGACACCACCTTGGTCTTGTAGCCGATCTTTTCCAGTAATTGCTGAGCGATGCGAGTCAGCACCTTCTGGCTGGACCAGTTGTTGTCGACGATCTTGATCGGGTCGGTCGATTCCGGCGTCGCCGCCTGTGCCAGCGGAGCGATGGCGGCGGATATCAGCATGCAGCCAGCGGCCAGTTTGGTGAAGAGATTCAATGGAAGTCCTCCTTGTCAGCGAAAAGGGCGGTGCGGCGGCCCCTTTCTTGGGATGGATGAATGGCGGTGGCGTCGAAGCCGGCGCGCTGCGCCATTCAGCGGGAAGCGACCAGCACTACCCGGTCGCGATGGGCGGATAGCAATGGCCGCTACGGCCAGCACCCGGCCGGGCGCATGGACGAGGATGTCCGTGCGTTCGCACGCATTCGCAGGCGCCGGAGACGCCGAATCCATGCCGGGCAAATCAAATTGTGATGACCCGTTGGGCCGGTAACGGAAGCACTGCGGCTTCCCCGTGTGCGGCCATCGGCCGCGCCTGCATCCGGATGGTGGATGACGACGGAAACAACTGCTATGCGGCGTTGCCGCGATTGACCGGTTATCGCTAACCGCTTATTGACGTCGATCTTTGCTTCGCCGATGGCGTTTCGTCGAAGCAGAAAATGGAACGATGCCTGAAGGGAACGAATGATACTGCATATGAAAGCCATGTGCCACCCGTAATGTCGCCGCGTCTGGTTTCGCCGCGAGTCGCAGGTGCCGGCTTGGCGTGCGGGCGTTTCATCAAGGCGTCACATAGTCTTCATAAACTCGCAGTCGATTTACTTCGCTTCCGGAAAGTAAACGCAACCGGCCGGCGCGCGCTGCCGCTGGCGAAAGCGGCTGCGTCGCTTTCGCCAGCAGCCCAGCACGGCATGCCGGCCCAATATTTCAGGGAAATTCGGTCATGAAAAAATCGCTTATCGCAGTCGCAGTTCTTGCCGCCTTTGCCGGCACGTCGTTCGCCCAGACCAACGTCAGCATCTATGGCGTGGTCGATGCCGGTCTCAGCTATACCGACAACGGCGCTGCCGCCAATTCGAAAACCCTGGGCCTGGGCAGTGGCCAGCAATCCGGCAGCCGCTTGGGCTTCAAGGGTAGCGAGGACCTGGGTGGCGGCCTGTCCGCGATCTTCACGCTGGAGAACGGCTTCAATGTAGACGACGGCACGCAGGGCCAGGGCCGCCTGTTCGGACGCCAGGCATTCGTTGGCTTGAGCGGCGGTTTCGGTAGCGTCAAGCTGGGCCGCCAGTACAACCCGATCCGGGGCGCCGCTGAAGCGATCGACCCGTTCGGCCTCGGCCTGGCCGGCGATCTGAAGCGCGTCTTCAACGTGTACGGCGAGCGCGCCGATAACACGATCAACTACACGACGCCGAATCTGTCCGGTTTTTCGGGCCAGTTCGCCTACAGCTTCGGCGAAGTCGCCGGCAGCACCTCGGCCGGTCGCCAGCTCGGCCTGTCCGGCAGCTATGCCAACGGTCCGCTGTACGCGACCCTGGCTTACCACTATCGCGACAACTCGACCGATGCGCTGGTCGACAAGGGCAGCGCCAAGTCGACGCTGCTGGGCGCCACCTACAATTTCGGTGTCGCCAAGCTGCACGGCGGCTTCGCCTGGAACAAGGGGGATACCGGCGTTACCGACAATGTCGACAGCCGTGACTGGATGCTGGGCGTCAGCGCCCCGCTCGGCAGCGGTACGGTGCTGGCTTCGTATATCCAGCACAAGGACAAGCGTACCGATGATGCCGATGCCAAGCAGTGGGCGCTCGGCTATACCTACAACCTGTCCAAGCGCACCAACCTGTACACCTCGTACGCCAAGATCAACAACGACGCGAATGCCAAGATTGTCAGCGCCGTTGCCGGCGGCAGCGCGTCGACCTTCAACGTCGGGTTGCGCCACAAGTTCTGACGAAGCCAGTAGGCGATCTGGCGCCGAAAGCCGGATTGCCTGACGCTGGAGCGGCTCTATGCCGCCCCAGCCGTGGAGGGTTGATGACGCAAGGGTCGGGCAACCGTTCGGTGCCAGTGCGTAGCATGGAACTTATTCCACGTATTCACCCGATGTCGGGCTAATCCTCGGCAAGTAGCGACACGGCCAGCGCAAACGGCTGGCCGTCATTTTGCGGCTACCGGCCGGAGCAACATATATCCTGCCCGGCAGCGACCGCCCGGGGAAAAGCGAGCAAACGGCTAGTGCGTTGCGCCGTGATGCTTCAGCGCTTCGAGTCTGTCCGGGCCGGTACGCGCGACGGCCTGTCGGAGTGCATCCATTTCGATACCGTAGCCGCGCGCTTCGACGACGAAGCGCCTGGCGATCAGGATTCGGTAGCTCCCCTGCCGGGCCTCTCTGTCGTATTCCTCGTGCACGACCCGATCGCCGACCTTGACGATTTTTTCGTAGCCGGTTCCAGTCTCGCTTTCCTGCTCCATCGCTGCCCAGGCGGCGAGCATCGCTAGGCCGCGGCTGCCGGCCGTGTCGGTAATGCTCAGAGTGATTTGCCGATATCGGCCTTCATCGCCGAAAGCGGCTCCGGCACGAGCAACCTTGGAGCCTTCGGTCGTATCCGTGCCGCTTTCTATCCGGATGCGTGTGAAGCCGTTCAGCGTTTCCGGGATCATGGCCTTGAGTTGCGCGTGATCGACCGGGTCGAATTGCGTGCCGCCGATCAGCGCGTTCATCATCTCGCTGCTGGCCGCCACTTGCGCGGCGATGTCGCCGGATCGCTGGGCCTGTTCCATCCTCCTTGCCGCTGCTTCCACCGCAGCACCGGGTTGGCCGGGTGCGGTGGGTGCGGCCACTGGCGTCAGAGCAGCGGCAACGATGCCAGATGAGGTTGTCATTGCCCCGACACTGGTAGATACAGCGCCGATTGCGGCATACAAGAGGATCGTGCAAACCGTGATCACCGCTGTGTAACCAAGCGCCTTTTCCGGCGGCGTCTTCATCAGCACCGGCAGGCCGAGATACAGCAGGTAGAGCGCGTACAGGCTGGCAAAGATCGTCAATGCCGCCGCCGCCGGCAGGAGTTGGAAAATACCTCCCAGCCATGCCGGGGTCGAGGCATAGACGGCCAGCTTGAGCGCCTGCATTGCATTCTTGCGACCGCTGAATGCGGGTGCCAGGGCATTGATGATCAGCGCGATGACGAAGACACCGCCCAGCGACATCAGGAAAGCGATCAGCGCCGACATCAGCCCGGTTCCGATCGGCATGCGGTACTGTCCCATCACCGGCATGCTGACGCCGACCACCGAGAAACCGACGAACGATGCGATCGGACCGACGGCGGCCAGCGGCACGGCGTATCTCCGGTACAGATCCACGATGGTGATCTGGTGGCTTTCAATCGCCCGCCACTCGCTCCGTGGCTGCAGCAGGAGACCCTTCACTCGGTCGGTCGCGAACATTGGTTTTCTCTCCGGTGGGATTGCGGTGTTCAGCGGACCGTGATGATGCCGCAAGCGACGCGCGCACCAGCGTTGCCGGTCGGCTGGGTCTGGTAGTCGTCCGGTGCGGCATGGACGATCAGGCCGCGACCGACGATGTTGGTACTGCTGTCAGGACGCAGGCTGATGCCGGACAGGGTTACCGTCAGGCTGGCGTTGCCGCTGGCATCGGCTTGCAGCATCGGCAGGTCGCCGCTGTGATGTTCGCCGTGGTGAGGATGACCGTGCTTCTTGGCGGTGGGGTTGAAATGCCCGCCGGCGCTGGTCGCATCGGGTGCGCTGCAATCGCCTTTTTCGTGGATATGGAAGCCGTGGCCGCCTGGAGTCAGGCCGCTGAATGAAGCGACGACCAGAACGTCCTCGCGTTTTTGGGTGAAGGTGACGACGCCACGAGCGCTTTGGCCTTGCGTGGGCTGCATGACCGCTTGTGCCGAAGGGGTATCAGTCGGGGCGGACGAACAGCCGGCCGCAGCCATGGCGACGGCCATCGGTACGGAAAAAATGAAAGGTATTTTCATCGATTGCTCCTTGGATTCCATATAAAAAGTGGTTCGAGGTTTCATGCGGCAGTGGTAAGTGCCCGGCCCGCGGGATACGGAGGAACCGGCATCCAGGAATCGGATTGTGCGATTCCATCGTCGCCCGGCCAGGTTGCGGCGCGACTGTAGTCGAACGCGGATTACAGATCGCTTACGGATATAATCGATCGCCCGGTTTCGCTGGGTATTTTTGTATTTCAGAGGCGCGAAGCCGGGATACCCGGGCCCGGCATGGAGTCCGAATTTGAGAATGCCCTCTGGCTGGCCCTCGCAGTCGCCCCGGAATTGAAGTCGGATCTCTCATGCGCAAGACCGCTTTGCCCGTGAAATACGCCAAGCTGGCGCCTCCCCGCCTGTTCGATGCGCTGCCGCGCCCGCGGCTGTTTGCGCAGTTCGAGGAGTTGCGCAGCCAGCATTCGATCATCTGGATCGCTTCGCCACCCGGCGCCGGCAAGACGACCGTGGTTGCCAGTTACCTCGCCCATGTCAAGGCGCGTTCCATCTGGTTCCAGGTCGATGAAGGTGACGCCGATCCGGCGTCCTTTTTTTTCTTTCTGGCGGAGACGGCGCGCACTCGTGGCAAGCCATTGCCATGGCTGGCGCCGGAACTGTCCAGCGATGTGCCGCGCTTTGCCCGAATGTTCTTTCGCGAGTACTACGCCTGTCTTCCGCAGGGCGCCGTGCTGGTATTCGACAATCTCCAGGAGTTCGACTGGGGCGGCTGCGGGCAGTTGATGGAAATTGCGTTTGACGAGGTACCGGAGGGCATTACGATATTTGCCTTGAGCCGGGATGCGCCGCCGGCGCGGCTGGCGCGGCTGGAATTGAATGGCCGGATCGAAATCCTCGACTGGAGCCAACTGCGCCTGGATCACGCTGAAGCGCGGGCCTTCGCGCGAATCGACGACAGCGCCGGACCTGATGCCCAGGTCTGGCTGGATCGTATTGATGGTTGGGCGGCCGGTGCGGTCATGCTGCGCGAGCACATCGCGTCGGCCAGGATCGGCAGAGATACGGTCAGTGATGCCTCCCTTCCAGTACTGGATGGGCGCGACACGATTTTCCGTTATTTCGCCGGCGAAATCCTGGACCGCATGCCACCCGCATCGCAGCACCTGTTGCTGCGGTTGTCCACCTTGCCCGGTATGACTGCTGCCGAGGCGCAGCAATTGACCGGGGACCCGCAGGCGGAACCCTTGCTCGGCAGGCTGTTCCGCGACAATCTGTTCGTGGACCGGCGCGGTCCGGCTCCCTACACCTATCACTTTCATGCGCTGTTCCGGGAATTCCTGCGGCACGAAGCCGGGCAGCGGCTCGTCCCGGCGGAGCGTCTCCCCTTGCTGGAACGCGCAGCGGAAGTCCTGGATGCACATGGCCGCGTTGCCGACGCGGCACGCCTCTACCATGATGCCGGGGCCTATTCGCGGCTGACCGGCCTGTTGCTTCGCCATGCGCGCGGGATGATCGCCACCGGGCGCGGCCAGTCCTGGCGGGAGTGGGCCGGCTGGCTACCGCTGGCGTCCATGGAGGCAGAGCCGTGGCTGTCGTACTGGCTTGGATCGTCCTTGAACCAGGTCGATCCGGTGTCGGCCCGGCAAGCATTGATCAGGGCCGAGCAGGCTTTCAGGAAGGCCGCCGACGTTCCCGCCCGGCTGCTGACCATCGCCGCCATCATCGATAGCTTTCTTTACGAATGGGCTGACTTCCACGCGCTCCCTCAGTGGATCGGCGAATTGCAGAAGGGGCTCGCCGGGCTGGACCTGAACACGCTTGATGCCGTAACCGATCTGAAAGTTCATTCGCGCCTTACGCTGGCGCTATACCTGGTCGACCCTGGTTCGCCCGCACTGCCGCAAAGCGCCCAACGTGCGTTCCAGGCAGTTGGCCGGGTCGACGACCCCGCCGAGCAACTGATTGCGGGAACCTTCCTGCTGGATTATTTCAGCTCGATGGATATCGATGCGTCCCGGCGGTTATTCGTCTTGCTCAGGCATCTGGCCGACGAGCCGTCGATCGGACCGTTTTATCGAATATGGTGGTGCCGCCCGGCGTCTTTCCAGTACCAGCTCGAGGGCGACTATCGGGCGGCGCGAGACATGATCTTGCACGGCAAACGCCTGGCCACCGATTTCGGCCTGTCCCATTTGCAATGTCATTTCAATGCGCGGATCGTGGTCGAGTACCTCGCCGTGCGTGACCTTGCATCCGCGGCCAGTCTTCTGGATGAAATGCGACGAACTGTGGCGCCAGCTCGCACGCACGATCTGGTGTATCTCAGAATGCTGGAAACCAGCTATCTGGCTCAGCAGGGAGATATGCAGGCGGCCCTGCGAACCGCGGAGGAAGCCAGGCGGCTGAGCGAGGAAGCCGCAGTCGGGCCGCGGATCCGAGCCCAGATCCATGGCGGACTGGCATGCTGCTGCCTGCAGGCAGGGGACTTTGCAGCAGCGCTGCGCTGGAGCGATACGGCGGCCGAAAATACCCACGGCATGGACAAGGCCTACGCTGTCAATATCCGTCGTTTTGTGCAGGCGTACACGGCACTGGAGAACGGCGATTCGGCAGGTGCGGATGGAATTCTCACCGAACTGTTCGCTGATTTGCGCCGGGGAGAGGGCCCCTTGTCGATTGTCTTTGCCTGCTTCCCGCAGCTGGCATGCGCGTTATTCGTTCACGCTCTGCGCGAAGGCATCGAGGCCGACTATGTGCGCGCGGTGGTCGCACGCCAGGGTTTGCCGCCACCCGACCGTTTCACCCCGAACTGGCCGTGGCCGGTCACGGTGCGTTTGCTTGGGAAAACGGAAATCTCATTGGACGGCGAAGTGTTCGCCCCCGCCGGAAAAGCCCAACAGCGTCCGATGTTGCTGCTCAAGGCCCTCGTGGTCGCAGGCGATGCCGGCAGGATGCAGCAGGCGCTGGCGACCGAACTTTGGCCGGACGCCGACGATCCCAAGGCAGCCCTGAATGTGACGGTACACCGCCTGCGCAAGCTGCTGGGCCATGACGACTCAGTGGTGGTCACCACTGGCAAGATCAGGTTGAATGAAGTCAAGGTATGGAGCGACGTTTCGGCCTTGGACGAACTCTGCGCACGGGTCGATCAACTGCCGCACGATGCGGACGCGGACGCGGTCAGACGTCTCGCGGTCGATTTGCTGGGGTTGTATCACGGCCCGCTATGCGATGGCGACGAGGAGGCCTGGCTTCTCCCGGCCCGTGAGCGTTGGCGCAACCGCTTCCTGGCCGCTACCGTGCGCCTCGGTCAACTGCTGGAAAGCGTGGCCGAATGGCCGACCGCGCACCGCCTGTACAGCCGCGCACTTGAAGCCGAACCGTTGGCGGAAAACCTGTATCGCTGCCTCATGCGTTGCGGCCATGCCCAAGGAGATCCTTCCTCCGCTCTCAGTGCGTACCGGCGTTGCCGTGAAATGCTTTCACTGGTCCTTGGCCGCTCGCCGGCGCCGGAAACGGAGAAGTTGGCTGCCTCGTTAGATCTGAAGTAGTGCAGCCGTGCATTCCAGCTCCAGATGCTCGCTATGGAGGGGCCTCAATATCGGGCTCCGGCGCTTGCAATTCGTCCCCGCCGGTCCGAGAAGACCAGATCTGCTCCATTCGCGATCGAGGCGTCTCATCCAGCGTATCGAGTTGGTGCTACGCTGCTCCTGCACTGGATGAGCTATGTCGGAAGGCGCGCTGCAGCCGCTCTGCCGCGGCTCGCAGCAACGGCAATACTTCCCGCACCAGCCTAGTGCGCGTGTAATCCTTGGTATGCACCGATACCGCCAGCGCAAACGGCTGATTGCCGGTTTCGATCAAGGTACCGATCGCCGAATAACCGATGCCCAGATCCTCTTCCACCAGCGACCAGCCGCGCTGGAACGACTCCTTGATCTCGTGCGCCAACTGGCCGCGATGAATCAGGGTCTTCGGTGTCATTTTCGTAATCCGCATGCGGGCGACGAAGGCGTCGATATCCTCGGCGTGGTGCGCCACCAGCATCCGCCCCATGGCGGAGCAGTGCGCCGGCAGGCGGCTGCCGACGTGGATATTCATCGTGATCAGCTTGCGCGTCTCGCGCGAAGCGACCGAGCGCCCGACGACCACGACTTCATCGCCTTCGAGCAGGCCCAGATGAACCGAGCCGCCGATTTCATCGGCCAGCATTTCCATTTCCGCTTCCGCCATCAGCGGCAGCGACAGGCTCGATAGAGCCGCATATCCAAGTTCCAGCACGAGCGGCCGCAACTGGTAGCGCTTGGAGTGCTCGTCCAGGCTGACATAGCCCTCATCCTGCAAGGTACGCAGATAGCGCAGGCAGGTCGCCTTGGTGAGTTCGACACGGGTCGCGATCTCGGTCAGGGATGGCGACGGAATCTCGTTGAAGACCCGGACGATGGCGAGTCCTCTCGATAGGGAGCGGTTCGAAACGATCATGTTTTCTCCGATGGTTGTTCTTGCTGTTGCGGATGATCTGTCGTAGTGCGCCTGTCAGACATTGTATTGCGCATTGCATCCGAAGCTTTCCCTCTCTTCCAGCCGACTCGTATTTCAAGCGAGGCCTGCGCTTGCGGGCGATTCGCTGAAAGCCTGAAACCGGCAGAGTCTTTTCTCGGTAGCGCATGCGCTGCGTCGCAGCAAAACTATGGCTTGCAACTCTGCCGAAAGCTGACTAAGATTGGTTTAAACAATGATACATGAGTTCATTAGATGAACCAACGGTTTGATGGTAACTACCTAAGGAGACAAGCATGAAAAACCTGTTTGGCTGTTTCAAGCGTGTGTTGATGATCACGCTTCTGGCGTCCTTGCTCGCCCCTCTTGCTGCGGTGGCTCAGCAGCCTGTCAAATTGACCCTGTGGTTCACCGATTCCCGGGCACAGTACAAAACATGGCTGGAGAAGGCCGCCACTGAATTCCGCAAGACCAATCCGCACGTGACGTTCGAAATCGTGCAAATGTCGCCGAACGACGCTTACATCAAATGGCCGGCCTCGGTCGCGGCAGGCAACCCGCCCGATATCACCTGGATGTTCTTCGCGTTCTCCGCCTGGGTGAACGATCTGCCGGGCGGCACGCTAGTGTCGATGGATGACGTGGTGGACGCGCTCGGCAAGGAAAAATTCCATCCGGACGGCCTGTCCTCCTGGCGCTACAAGGACAAGTATCTGGGTGTGCCCTTCACGCGTCAGCCGTTCTATCTGTTCTGGCGCAAGGACCGCTTCGCCGCGGCCGGCCTGCCGGAGCCGAAGACCTGGACCGACGTGATCAACGCCGCCAAGGTGCTGCACAAGCCGGAAAAGGGCGAGTACGGGATTGCGATCGCCGGCAAGGGTGACTGGTCGGTCCGGCAGAACTTTGAGGTCGTGCTGTATTCCAACGGCGGTCACCTGCTGAGCAAGGACGGCAAGGCGGCGTTCGACAATGAAGTCGGCCGCAAGGCGATCGACATCTATACCGAGCTGTTCAAATATACCCCGCCAGGTTCGCTGAACGCGGCTTATGCCGAGGTCAATCGCAGCTTCGCCACCGGCGCGCCAGCGATGGCGATCTCGCTCCCGGTCGCGCTGAGCCAGTTCCACGATGCCAACAAAGACAAGGCTGGCCAGGTCGGCGCGCTGATTCCGTCCGACATCGGGCTGGCGATGACCATGCAGAACAACAAGGGATGGTCGATTTTCGAGAAGTCCAAGAATCAGGCCGAAGCCAAGAAATTCGTCCAGTTCCTCTACAGCACCGAACAATACGCGGCCGGCCTCGAATCGACCGCGCTGGGCGGCCTGGCGCTGTACGACGACAAGGCTGCGATAGATATGTATTTCGACCGCGTCGGTTCGGTCAAGGCGTATCCGGACGTGGTCAACACCCTGATGGCGAACCATTCCGGCTATTACTCCGGGATCGACTGGTACGGCCAGAACCCGAAGGGCGGCCTGGTCGGCTCCAAGGGCATCGTCGAGCGCCACATGAACATGCATCTCGCCAAGAAGCTCAGCAGCGCTGATACCGCAAAGGCCATCCAGCGCGAGTTGAAAGAAATTTTCGACTGACACCCAGGGAGGGGAAATCCCTCCCATTTCCTAACTTTCGGAGAAAACGATGCAGGATGAATCAATCCTGTGCGCCGGCCTGCGCACGCTTGCGCAGCGCTGGGAGCGCAGTGGGCACCAACTGATGAGCCGCCGTCTGGAAGGCGCGCTAGGCCGGGAGTTCCGGTTCGAATGCAGCGGCGAAAAGCCGATGTATCTGCGGCTGGACAGGAGTACGGCGCATTTCAGGGAAGCGGACCCGGCGCAGCCCGCCTACGCGACTATCGCCATGGAGGCGAGCGACTGGAGGCAGGTTTTTTCCGGCAAATGGTCGGTGATGACGGTGGTATTGGGCGGACGCACCAATTTCCCCAAACATGAACGCCGCTACATCATGCAATTGTCGATGTTGATGCAGGCATTGCTGCTTCTGGAGGCGTGAGTGAGCGCTACTGAAATGAATCGGAACAAAATGCCGGCACGCCGTCCGGTGACGATGGAATACGCCCGCTTTACGGCGGGGCTGAATTACGACGATCTGCCGCCGGCGGTGGTGAATGTGGCCAAGGACCAGATCCTGGCGACGATCGGCTCCTGTCTTGCCGGTACCCGGATGCCAGGCGCCGAAGCGCTTCGGCGCGGCAGCCGTATCCTCGGCAGCGGCCGTGAGGCGACGCTGTTCGGACTGCCGGAAAAGGTGCCGGCGCCGACCGCGGCCCTGTTCAATGCCGGTACCGGCCAGATCATCGAATGGGACGACTGGGTGTTGATCAGCCATACCGGTGCCTGCGTAGTGCCGACCGCCTTTGCCACCGCGGAAGCACTCAGCCGCAGCGGACGCGATGTGATCTCCGCGGTCGTGATCGGCAATGAAGTTGCCGGCCGCACGTCGCGCGCGATCCAGCGTGGTGCTTACTTGGGTAATGGCATGCCCAATCATCAGGCCGAAACTTCTCTGGTCGCCGGCCACGTGATGGGTCTGGATCCGGTGGCGTTGGCGCGTTCGGTCAGCCATTCCGCCTACATGGCCATGGAGAACTGCTTCCTCGGCTGGTCCAGCGATTCCAAGGTGCTGGTCAACGGCCTGCCGGCGATGTGGGGAATCGTCTCCGCCAATCTCGCCAAGGAGGGGCTGATCGGCAACCTGGACATGATCGAGCATCCGGCCGGCTATTTGGCGACGGTATCCGAGGAAGTCGATCACGACGAATTGCTGAAGGGGCTTGGCCAGGACTGGTACACGCTGACGCTCAATACCAAGCGCTACCCGTCCTGCGCCTACAACCTGGCGGCGATCGAATCGGCGATCGCGCTGAACCAGCGCATTGGCACCGACGCGATGCGCAAGGTCAAGAAGATCGTGATCCACTGCCCGGGTGTAACCATCTACGTCAGCGGCCGCTACCACGGATTCCAGCCCGACATCCGCGAACTGATCCGCGATGACAAGCTGAGTCACATGGGCCTGTGCTTCGACGGCGGCTACGCGGTCGCGGCTTCCTTGGTGGACGGCAAGCTGACCTATCGGCAGTTCCTGAAGGAGCGGATCTTCGATCCCGAGATCACCCGCCTGCACCATGCGGTCGAATACCGCACCGATCCGGAAATGCAAGCCGCCTACTACAGCGATTATCAATACGGGTCGCGTCTCGAGCTGCACATGGAGGACGGCACGGTGCTGGCCGAAGAGCGCAAGCAACTTCTGGGCGCGCGCGACCGCACCTTCGACCATATCGAAAAATTCCTGGAAGGCGCGGAAGACGTGCTGTCTCCGGCGCAGGCCGGCGAAGCGGCCGAAGCCCTGCGCTCGCTGGAAACGGTCCAGAACATCAACGAAGTCGGCGCTTTGCTGCGCCCCAAAAACTGAAACTCAGGAGAAGATCGAAATGAAGAATTTTGCAACGGTATGGCCGCGCGACATGATATTCGGACGGGGTGTCCTGAGTCAGCTCGGCGCACGGGCCAAGGCCTTGAAGGTCGAGCGCATGCTGATCGTCACCGACGCCGGCCTGGTGCAATGCGGGCTGGCGGAACGGGTCGCGCAGGCGCTGGAGAAGGACGGCATCCAGTCGCACATCTTCGGCGAAGTGCAGCCCAACCCGACCATGACCGAGGTGCGTCGCGGCGCGGCGTTGTGGCGCGCCGAAAAATTCGACGGCCTGCTGGCGCTGGGCGGCGGCAGTTCGATGGACGCCACCAAGGCGATCGCCACCACGCTGCTGTCCGGCCTGGAAATCGTTGACCAGGTGAACAAGGGCGTGGATCACCTTCCCGGCGAGCCGGTGCCGTTCTTTGCGGTGCCGACTACCTCCGGTACCGGCAGCGAAGCCACCTCGGCAGCCATGGTCAAGGACGACGACGGCCGGAAATACCTGATCCGCAGCTTGCGCTGCCGTCCGGTGCTGTCGGTGCTCGACCCGGAGCTGACTGCTACCGTGCCGGCGCGGATGACCGCCGCCACCGGCATGGATGCGCTGATCCATGCAATGGGCGCGTATACCAACACCAGCGTGCATCCGATCGCCGACATGCTGGCGCTGGAGGCGATCCGCCTGGTGATGCAGAATCTGCCGCGCGCGGTGCAGAAGGGCGACGACCTGGATGCGCGCGAGAACATGATGCTTGCCAGCCATCTTGCCGGCATCGCGATCTCCTGCAAGGGCAACGACGCCGTCCACGGCCTGTCGACCCCGGTCGAATCGCTGCTGGACGTGACGCACGGCGAAAGCCTGTCGGCGATTCTGCCGCACGTGGTGGCCTTCAACATTGAGAGCCGGCCCGATCTGTACGCCAACATCGCGCGCGCGATCGGCGCCGCCGCCAACGGCGCTAACGATGCCGAGGCCGCGCGCAAGGCTCTGGAGCGGATGACCGCGCTGCGCGACGAGGTCGGCGTGTCCCGCGCGCTCGGCCCGCTCGGCGTCAAGCCGGAGATGATCGACCGACTGTCCGAACTGGCGGAAAACAGCCGTTCGACCCAGATCAATTGCCGCAAGATGTCGCGCGCCGAAATTCAGGCCATGTATCAGCGGATGATCTGATGAGCGCTCCCACCCTTTCCCTGTTGCGGCCAGGGCCGAAGCTGGCCCGGCACAGCCTGCCTTATCTCCTGATGGCGCCGGCGTTGCTGCTGCTGACGGTCCTGACGCTGGTACCGCTGCTGTATTCGATCCTGATCAGCTTTTTCGATGCGCAACTGGGACATGGGCTGGGGCGTTTCGTCGGGCTGGACAACTATGCCGCGGTCCTGCAGGAACCCAGGTTCTGGGTCGCGGCGTGGAATACCGTCATCTGGGTCGCCGGGTCGGTATCTTCGCAGGTGATCGTCGGCGTATTGCTGGCGGTGATCCTGGACCGCATCGTGATCGGCCGGATGTTCTTCCGCGGCGCGCTGTTCCTGCCGTGGGTCATGCCGGTCGCGGTGATCGCCTACCTGTGGCGCTGGATCCTCAATCCGCAATCCGGCATCGTCAACGTCTCGCTGCGCAATGCCGGCTTCGAATGGGGCGCGGCGCTGCCGTGGCTGTCCGAGCCGGACACGGCGATGGTGAGCGCGCTGCTGATCAATCTCTGGCGCGGCGTTCCGTTCGTTCTGGTGATGGTGGTGGCGGCGCTGCAGGGGATTCCCAAGGAGGAATACGAGGCGGCCCGCATTTCCGGCGCCGGCGTGCTGCGCGAATTTTGGTACGTGACGCTGCCGAACCTGAAACTGATCATCGCCACCCTGGTGCTGCTGCGGACGATGCAGATCGCCAACAACTTCTCGCTGATGTGGCTGCTGACCGGTGGGGGGCCGGCCGATGCCACCGAAATCCTGCCGCTGCTGGTGTACCTGAAGGGATTCGGCGCGCACAAGTTCGGCGAAGCATCGGCACTGGCGGTGCTGCTGCTGATCATATTGATGGGCGTGTCGCTGCTGTACGTACGCGCCCTGCGGGAGCGTCGCCATGCTTAAAAAATTCTCGTCCGGCACGGTGCTGGCCTACGCGACCATCGGTGCCGTCACCTTCGCCATCCTGTTCCCGCTGGCATGGATGGTGCTGACCGCGGTGAAGCCAACTGCGGAGATCTATTCGCCGCTGGCGCCATGGCTGCCCAGCAAGCTGGATTGGTCGCATTTGCAGTCGGCCTGGAGCGAAAAGAATTTCAGCACCTATTTCGTCAACAGTCTCGTCATTTCGACGGTGACGGCGGTGTTCAGCACGGCGGTGGCGATTCTGGGCGGTTACGCCTTGGCTCGCTTCGAATTCAGGGGCAAGCGGGTGCTGAGCGCGTTCGTACTGCTGATCTATCTGGTGCCGGTGATCTTGCTCGCTTTGCCGTTCTACCTGCTGCTGAGCGCACTGGGTCTGCTCGACACCCGTGCCGGCCTGATCCTGGCGGTGGCCACCTATGCCGTTCCGTTTTCGGTATGGGTGCTGAAAGGCTATTTTTCCCAGGTGCCGCCGGAGATCGAGGAAGCCGCGATCGTCGACGGCGCCAGCCGGCTCGGCGCATTGTGGCGCGTGGTGCTGCCGGTGGCCCTGCCGGGAATCGTCGCCACCTTCCTGTTCTGCTTCATCCTGGCCTGGGACGACTACCTGTTCGGGCTGATCATCGTCAATTCGGACAGCATGCGCACGCTGCCGCTGGCGGTCGGGCTGCTGGCCGCCGACTACTCGATTTCGGACGGGCTGATGATGGCGATGGGAACCATCACCACGCTGCCGATCGTACTGCTGTACCTGTTCTTTCAACGCTATTTCATCAGTGGCCTGACCGCAGGGTCGGTCAAGGGTTAATTCAATAGGAGACGATAGATGGACCAGACATTGCCAAAATTCATTCGCCAATCCCCGTATCCGTTGCTGATCGACGGCCAGGAAGTGGCGGCGCAATCGGGCGCCACCTTCGCCAGCATCAATCCGGACAATGGCGAAATCCTGGCCCACGTGGCGCAAGCCGGCGAAGCCGACGTCGACCGCGCGGTGCAGGCGGCGCGCCGCGCCTTCGACGGCCCCTGGGGGCGCATGACTCCGCGCGAACGCAGCAAGGCGCTGCTGCGCCTGGCATCGGTATTGAACGACAAGGCAGAAATGCTGGCTCAGATCGAAATGCTGGACGTCGGCAAGCCGATCAAGCAGTCGCGCGCCTCCACCATCGCGCTGGCGCCGACCATCGAGTATTACGCCGGCGTCCTGCTCGGCATGGGCGGCGAGACGATCAACGTCTCCGATACGACGCTGATGGACTTCACGCTGCGCGAGCCGCTCGGCGTATGCGGCCTGATCGTGCCGTGGAATTATCCGGTCAGCCTGGCAGTGCTGAAGCTGGCACCGGCGCTGGCAGCCGGCAATACCGTCGTGATCAAGCCTTCGGAAGTCACGCCGCTGTCGACCACCGAACTGGGACTGGCTGTCCTGGAAGCAGGGATCCCCCCGGGGGTGGTCAACATCATCCACGGCACCGGCGCCGAGGCCGGGGATGCGCTGGCACGCCATCCGGGCGTGGCGAAGATCTCGTTCACCGGCGGCACCGTCACCGGGCGCAAGATCTTTCGCGCCGCCGCCGATTCGATCAAGCGCCTGACGCTCGAGCTGGGCGGCAAGTCGCCGCTGGTGGTATTCGCCGACAGCGATATCGACGCCGCAGTCACCACCGCCTACAACGACATGACCCGCAATACGGGGCAGGTCTGCGCCGCCTGCACGCGCCTGGTGGTGCAGCGCTCGGTGCACGATGAGTTCATCGAGAAGCTGCGCAAGCGCCTGGTCGGCGTCAAGGTCGGCCGTCCTCAGGACGAGGGCACCGAAATGGGGCCGATCGTCAACGCTACCCAGATCGAACGCATCCACGCCTATCTGCAAATCGCCAATCAGGAGGGCGTGCAGACCGTCCGCCCGGTCGACCTCGGCGCGCGGGCGGAGTTGAGCAAGGGCTACTACATGGATCCGGTGCTGTTCCTTGGTGCCAACAACGACATGCGGGTGGCGCGCGAGGAAATCTTCGGGCCGGTGCAGACTGTGGTCACCTTCGATAGCGAAGACGATGCGGTGCGCATCGCCAACGATTCGCCGTTCGGCCTGGCGGCGGCGGTGTTCACGCGCGACGCCGCACGCGCGATGCGCATGGCACGCAAGGTGCAGGCCGGCACGGTCTGCATCAACCATGGTGCCAAGGCCGCGGTCGATGCGCCGTTCGGCGGCTACAAGGAAAGCGGTATCGGCAAAGAGCGCGGGATTCTGGCCATGCTGGATGACACACAGGTGAAAAATGTCCGTTACGCCCTTCAGTGAACCGCCGCCGCGGATCGAGATCGACGGCATCGTCAAGAGTTTTGGCGACAACGCCGTCCTGCCGGACCTGAGCCTGTCGATCGATCCGGGCGAGTTCGTGGTGCTGCTCGGACCGTCGGGTTGCGGCAAGAGTACCTTGCTGCGGCTGATCGCCGGGCTGGAGGAACCAAGTGCCGGCCGCATCCGCATCGGCGCGCGCGACGTCACCGATCTGCCGCCGCGCCGGCGCGACGTCGCGATGGTGTTCCAGAGCTATGCGCTGTATGCCCACTTGAGCGTGGCCGACAACATCAGCTTCCCGCTGCGGATGCGGAATCTGCCCTGGTACTACGAGATTCCGCTGCTCAGCAACCTGATCCCGGCGGCACGTCGGCGCAAGGAGGAGCACCGCAGGCAGGCGGCGCAGGCGGCCGAAGCGGTCGGCATGCAGCACCTGCTGCACCGGAAGCCGCGCGAGCTGTCGGGCGGTCAGCGCCAGCGGGTGGCGCTGGCGCGCGCGATGATCCACGATCCGGCGGTGTTCCTTATGGACGAACCGCTGTCGAACCTCGATGCGCAATTGCGCTCGCACACCCGGGCCGAGATCATCCGCCTGCATCAGCGCCTGAATCGCACCTTTATCTACGTCACCCATGACCAGGTCGAAGCGATGACTATGGGGACACGGGTGATCGTGATGAACCAGGGACGCATACAGCAGGATGGCGCGCCGGACGACCTGTACGATGCGCCGGCCAATACCTTCGTCGCCGGCTTCATCGGCACGCCCGGCATCAACCTGCTGCCGGTACAGGTCGCCGCGGACGGGTTGAGCGTCAGCGGCACTCCGCTGGCCGGCTCGCGGGAGCGGCTGGCGGCGGAGCTGTCGCGGCTGCCGCGCCAGGCGACGCTGGGGATCCGGCCGGAATACCTGTCGTTCGGCGACACCGGCCTGCCGGGTCAGATCGATCTGGTGGAACGACTCGGCACCGAGCAGGTAGTCAGCGTGCTGGCCGCCGGCCTCAGTCTGCGCGTCAAGCTCGACAGCGAAATGCGCTATCGCACCGGCGAACGGGTGCATCTGAATTTTGACTGGTCGCGCATGCACCTGTTCGACGCCGACAGTGGAGAGCGCATCGAACTCTCTGTTGCCGTGCCGGCCGCCAATCTGGAGAAGACGGCATGAGGGAAAAGAAGTTCAGGGAGCCGGCGCGCGACATCCCGGTCATTGCCGAACCCGATGTGCTGGTCGCCGGCGGCGGCGTTGCGGGCATGGCAGCCGCCGCCGCGGCGGCGCGTGCCGGTGCGCGCGTGCTGTTGCTGGAGCGCTGGGGTTTCCTGGGTGGAACCGTGTCGGCGGTGACGCTAGGCGGGTTTTGCGGAATCTGGACCCTCACGCCGGACGAATTGATTCCGGTGGTCGACGTCCTGTTCGGCGAACTGGTCGACCGCATGCGTGGGCGCGATGGCGTCACGGCATCGCGCCGCTGGTCGAAGGTCGCTTCGCTGCCGTATGACCCGACCACGGTGCGCCTGGTGGCCGACGAAATGCTGGCCGCCCATGGCGTCGAGGTGCTGTTCCATACCTGGGTTGCGGACGTTGCGGTGGAGCAGGGTCGGGTGCAGGCGGTGTTCGTGGAAAATAAGGGCGGCCGCTTCGCGGTGCGCCCGCGCATGGTGATCGACTGCACCGGCGACGGCGATATCGCGGCCCGCGCTGGCGCGCCATTCGAACTCGGTTCGGGCGGCATCACGCAGTTCGGCTCCAGCATGTTCCGCATGGCCAATGTCGACATGGACACGTTCGGCCGGATTAGCCGCGACGAGGTCAGCGAGCGCCTGGATGCGGTGGTGGCCGCCGGCACACCGCTGCCGCGCACCATGGTGGCGCTGTATCCGCACCCGATCGATGGCGTGGTGCATTTGAACGCGACCCGCGTGGCGCGCCGCGACGGCGAGCCGTTCGACCTGACCGACCCGGTCGAGCTGTCCGAGGCGGAGCGTGAAGGCCGGCGCCAGGCCTATCTGTACGAGTCGGTGCTGCGCCAGCACATGCCCGGTTTCGAGAAGGCGCGGATTGTCGACATCGGCGCCCAGATCGGCATTCGCGAAACCCGCCTGATCGCCGGCGATCATGTGCTGAGCGCGGACGAAGTGTTGGGCGGCGCCAAGCCGGACGACGGCATCGCCTGCAGCGCATGGCCGGTCGAGGTGCATGGCCAGGGCCTGAAGACGATCTGGAAATTCCTCGCCGACGGTGACTATTACCGCATCCCGTACCGCTCGCTGACGCCGCTCGGGCTAAGCAACGTGCTGGTGGCGGGGCGCTGCGTGTCTGCCACGCATGAAGCGCAGGCATCGCTGCGGGTGTCGGCGCCGGCGATGGCGATGGGCGAGGCGGCCGGCATGGCGGCAGTGATGGCGCTGGCCCAGGGCTGCGACAGCCGGCAGGTGGACGTGATGGTGCTGCAGGCGGCCCTGGAGCGGGAGGGCGCGATCCTGCGTCTGCCACATTAACGGGCGCCGCGGTGGAAGTCCGGCAGTAGGCCGGACTTCCACCGTTTCAACGCTTCTGGCGTGGGAAGTAGGTCACCGGCAAATCGAACCTGGCATCCGGGTAGGCGGCCGCCAGGCGGTTGCGCACCGTCTCCAGCTGGTCGAAGCGCGCGGTCTTCACCACTGCCAGCTTCAGCTTCGGATAGACGCGGGTTTGCGCGCCCGGCAACTGCATCGCGGCGACGCTGGCGGCAATCGCATCGAGGTCGGTGCCGAGCACGATCAGCTCGTTGCTGCTGATACCGACCAGGTTGTCGCTGTCGCGCACCACCAGCGTGCGCCGGTTTTCCGCCACGGCCTTGGCCTGCTGGCCGCTCAGCGCCGCCGGCGGTACCGCACGGACGGCCTGCTGGCCGATGCGGGTCGGCGGCACGTCCTTGATCTGCTCGACCACCGCGGCCGGTGCCGGCTGGCCTTGTTGCAGGGTTTGCGCCAGCGCGCCGCCGGCGGCCAGCATGAGCGCGATTGCGCAGAGTGCTCGTTTCATGGATTTCCTTTCAATGTCTGAACCGGGTTGCCGTATCCGCGTCGCCGTCAGCGTCCATGGACGCGCAGCGACCAGTCGCGCAGCAGCGCCTGGCGGCCGGCGTCTTCGCGCCCATTGACATCGACCACCCGCAGCGTCCAGTCGCCGTTCGCCTTTTCCTCGTTGAATGCGTTCGACATCAGTGTCAGCTTGATCGCGGTAGTGCTCTTCTGGAAGGCATTATGCGCGTTCATCAGCACGCTGCGGGTACCGGACGGCGACACCAGTTCGATGCCGAGGTCGCCCAGCGTGGCATCGCCGTCTATCGTCACGCGCACCTGTACCGCTTCGATGGTGCGCGGGTTGGCGAACGCAATCTTGCTGACGGCGCCAGCCGGATCGCCCTGCGGCACCGGCAGGCTGGGAGCGGCCTCGGAGTCGATCCAGCCGCTGTCCGCCGTTGGCCCGCTCAGGTGGCTGACGGTCGTCTTCGCCATCGCCACCGCTGCCGCCGCATCGACCAGCCCATAGCCGTACCAGTTGTGGAACCACAGGCCGGCGCCGTTTTTGATCCAGCCGTCCTGGGCGACGTAGGCGCCGCCGTCCAGCTGTAGCGTGACCGGCGCACGGCTGGCGTCGATCTTGCGCGCAGTCCTGGTCAGGATCAGGCGCAGGTCGCGCCAGGTCAGGTCCGGATTGGCGGCCAGCATCAGCGCCACCACCCCGGTCACGGTCGGTGCCGCGGCCGAGGTGCCGTTCATCGCGGCGGTGTAGTCGCATTGCGAATTGAACTTGCTGTTGGTGTCGGTGCCGGGCTTGTCGAAATCGTTCGCGTATTGCCATTCCTCGCGGTCGCGGCGCGCATAGCCGCGCTCGCAGCCGGCCAGGTCGGTAGTGACCAGGGCCGGACCGGCGGTGGCCGGCGAGCCGGGCTTGGCAGAGCCGAATTCACCGCCCAGGCCGGCCACCAGCAGGCTGGCGCCGGCGGTCGAATAGGACGACTTGACGCCGCGCGCGTTGACGGCGCCGACCGTCACCACCTGCGGCATCGTGCTTTCGAGATCGAAGGCGGCGTTCTGGCAGCTCAGGTCGTGCTGGTTGGCCGGTCCGCACTGGCCGGAGTCGACCGGCCTGCCGTCCGGCCCGGGAACGGTGAAGCTGCCGAAGGCATTGCCGGCGCTCTTCACCATCACGATGCCCTTGCCGCCGCGCAGATTGGCGAAGTTGGCAATCGGCGCCGCCTCGACGTCGATATCGGACGAGTTGGGCGCGGTCGGGTCCGAGCCGTAGGACGCGTTGATGACCCAGGTATCGGCGCTGAACGGCGCGCCGCCATAGGCTTCGATCATGGCCTGCGTCTGATTGTCTTCGCACCAATCGCCGCATGCGAGCAGGTTGCCGGCGCCGAGCGAAGCCAGCGGCGCGATGCCGCGGCCGCCGATGTCGTTGTGGGCGGCGGCAGCGATGATGCCGGCCACCGCGGTGCCATGGGCGTCACCGGCGGCGGTCGGAGTCGGATCGGCAGGATCCTTGGCATTGGCATCGAAGTTGCGCAGGCGCGCGGAATCGACGTTCGGCGCCAGGTCCGGGTGGCGGACGTCGAGACCGTCGTCCAGCACCAGCACCTTGACGCCGCCACCCCAGTTACCGGCATTGAACAGGCTCTCGACGTTCAGGTCGATGCCGGGCACGCCGCCTTCCGATGAAAAGGCGGCCTGGCCGGTGTTTTTCAGATACCACTGGTGTTCATACAGCGGATCGCTTTTGACCACCGGCGGTGGCGGTGGATTGTTGCTGCTGCCGCCGCAGCCGGCCAGGAACACGGCGATTGCGATTAGGCAGGATGGAAGGGCGGAGCGAGGAGTTCTGGTCATGGGCATCCTTCTTTGCAGATGGCTGGATTGCGCGCTGAAACAGCTGCCGTTGCACCGACCGATCGCAGAAGCCGCTGTCGGTGCGGACTGGGCATCAGCGCGGCTTGTGCGGAAAGTAGGTCACCGGCAGGTCGAATCGGGCCTCGGGGAAAGCGGCGGCGACCTGGCCGCGAATCATCTCCAATTGCTCGAAGCGCGCGGTTTTGACAACCAGCAGTTGCAGCTTCGGAGCGGTGTGAATCTGTGCGCCAGGCAAATGCAGGCTGGCGATCTTGGCGGCGATCGCATCGAGCGCAGGGCTGACGATGACCAACTCGTTGGCGCTGACGCCGACCAGGTTGTCGCCATCGCGCACCACCAGCGTGCGGCCTTCCTGCGCCGGGGCGGCGCCGTTCGCCTGCTTGCCGGCCATTACCGCCGATGGCGGTAGCGCGCGCACGCTTTGCGAGCCGATGCGGGTCGCTGGCGCATCCTTGATCTGCTCGAGCACTGCCGGCGGTGCCGGCCGGCCGTGCTGCAGGGGATGCGCCGACGCGCTGCCGGCGGCCAGCAGTAGCGCGATTGCATAGAGTGCCTGTTTCATCGGGTTCCTTTGAGATGGTTGGGACGGGATGCCGGTATGCGGTTACGGTCAGCGGCCAAGGACGCGCAGCGACCAGTTGCGCAGCAGGGCCTGCTTGCCGGCGTCCTGACGGCCGTTGACGTCCACCACGCGCAGTGTCCATACACCCGCGGCTGACTCTTCATTGAAGGCGTTCGACATCAGCGGCAGATCGACCACGGTCTCGCTGGTCTGGAATACGTTGTGCGCGGTCATCAGCACGCTGCGGGTGCCGCTTGGCGACACCAGTTCGATGCCGAGATCGCCCAGGCGCCCATCGCCGTCGAACGTCACGCGGATTTGCACCGCTTCGATGGTGCGCTTGTCGGCAAAGGTAATGCTGTCCGTGAGGCCATTCGGATCTCCTACCGGAACTGGGCGACCACTATAGGAGCCGAGCCAGCCGCTGTCGAGTTGCTGGCCGCCGGGCAGATAGCTGCCATAGGATTTGGCCATGGCCACCGCCGCTGCCGCATCCACCAATCCGTAGCCATACCAGTTGTGGAACCACAGGCCGGCGGCGTTTTTAGTCCAGCCCGGTTCGGCAACATAGGTGCCGCCGCTCAGCGCCAGCTGGATCGGCTGATGGTTCTCATCGATCTTGCGCGAGGTCTTGGCCAGGATCAGGCGCAGGTCACGCCAGGTCAGCTTCGGATTGGCCTCCAGCATCAGCGCGACGACGCCGGTGACGGTCGGCGCGGCCGATGAGGTTCCACCCATCAGCGAGGTGTAGTTGCAGTCGGCGTTGTATTTCTTGCCAATTTCGGAATCCGGGTTTTCGAAGTCGTTGTCATGGGGGTCCCGCGGATTGCGGCGCGACTCGCCGCGGTCGCAGCCCGGCAGATCGGTGGTGATGATGGCTGGTCCGGCTTCATACGGATTTTTCGGCGCGGCGTAGCCGCTTTCGCCGCCCAGGCCCGACACCAGGATGCTGGAGCCGGCGGAGGAGTAGCTGGATTTGACGCCACGCGCATTGACGGCGGCGACCGTGACCACTTGCGGCATCACGGATTCTTCATCGAAAGCGGGGATTTCGCAGCTCAGCCCATGCTGGCGTGCCGGGCCGCACTGGTCTTCTTCGAACCCGCCCTCTTCGGGGCCGATTCTGAGAAATTCGTTGCCGGCACTTTTCACCATCACGATGCCCTTCCCATCGCGCATGTTGGCGAAGCCGCGAATCGCCCGCATTTTGGCATCGGTATCGATGTCGACCGGGACCGGCGCCGTGGGGTTCTGCCCATACGAGGCGTTGATGACCCAGGCGCCGGCACTGTACGGGGCGCCGCCGTAGGCCAGGATGGTTTTCTCGGTCGTCATGCATTCAGAGCACAGAAAGTTGATGCTGCCCAGTGCAATGCCGGGGGCGACGCCGCGTCCGCCGAGGCCATTGTTGGCGGCCGCGCCGATGATGCCGGCAACAGCAATGCCATGCGAATCGTAGCTGGAGAGTGGCATCGGATCGTTGACGTCCTTGGCCTTTGGATCGAAGTTCTGCAACATCGTATGGTCGACGTTGGCCGCCAGGTCTTCGTGCCGGATGTCGATGCCGTCGTCCAGCACCAGTACCTTGACGCCGCGGCCGTGGCTGCCGGCGTTGAACAGGGTTTCCACGTTCAGATCGAAGCCGGGAATCCCGGCTGCCGACGAAAAGCTGGTCTGGCCGGTATTCTTCAGGTGCCACTGGAATTCATACAGCGGATCGCCCTTGGCGACCGGCGGCGGCGGATTGTTGCTGCTGCCGCCGCAGCCGGCCAGGGCCAGAGTGGCGCCCAGCAGGCACGGCAACAGCAGCGGACGGGAAAGAAAGGTGTCGGTCATCGTGTCGGCGGATGGGTGGATGGGTGGATGGATCGGAAAAATTGATGCAGGGAAACCTGCTTCAGTATATCGATCCCATTGCCGCCGACCTATGGCACGAAAGTGCCATTCGAGAAAAAAATAGCCGGGGTGCCACACCCCGGCCTTGCCATCGTCGCTTCGTCCGGCGCCGGCTAGCCTGGATTGTTCTCGACGTTCTCCCAGGCGTTCGGCTGGCGCCGGCGCTGGGTGCGCAGGTAGGACCGGCGCTTGCGCCACAGTGCCAGCGCTGCCAGGGCGAAGCCGAGCTGGCCGAGCGCCAGCCACAGCGGCGACGGCGACAGCAGCGGCGCGATCAGCCCGGCGACCAGCGCCGCCAGCATCGTCATCGTGAACGACTGGCAGGAGGCGACGATGCCGCGGATTTCCGGGAACAGGTCCAGCACCAGCAGCGTCACGCCGGGTGCGACGATCGACATGCCGAAGGTGTAGAAGAACAGCGGCGCCACCGACCACGGCAGCGCCGCCGGAAAGAAGGCGTGGTAGCCGGCGTTGAAGATGCCGGCGCCGATCAGGAATACGAAGCCGGTCGCCACCTGGGTCGATACCGGCAGCCGCCCGGCCATGCGGTTGGCGGCCAGCGCGCCAAAGAAGATGCCGGCCACCGCCGGCACGAACTGCCAGCCGAACTGTTCCGGCCCCAGGCCCAGATGGCGGGTCAGGAACACCGGCGCCGCCGCCACGTACAGGAACAAGCCGGCGAAGTTGAAGGCGATCACGCCGGCCTTCAGGTGGAACAGCTGCGAGCTGAAGATGCTCCGGTAGCTGTCGAACAGGAAGCGGGCATTGAACGGCTGGCGCTGCGCCGGCGGCAGGCTTTCCGGCAGCCGCTTCCAGCATACCCACAGCAGCAGCGCGGTATAGGCGAACAGGAACAGGAAGATCGAGCGCCAGTCGAGCAGCTTGACGATCCAGCCGCCGAGGATCGGCGCGATCGCCGGCGCGATCGAAAAGATCATGGTCACCAGCGACAGCAGGCGGGTGGCGTCGGTGTCCGCGTACAGGTCGCGGATGATGGCGCGGCCGATGACGACGCCGGCGCCGGCCGACACCCCCTGCAGCATGCGGAACGCCCACAGGTACTCGACGCTGTGCGAGGCCGCGCAGCCGAGCGTCGCCAGCCCGAACAGCGCCAGCGCGCCGAGGATGATGTTGCGGCGGCCGAAGGCGTCCGACAGCGCGCCATGCCACAGGATCATCACCGCGAACGACAGCATGTAGGCGGTCAGCGTCTGCTGCACCTGCAGCGGAGTGGCATGCAGCGACGCTTCGATGTTGGGGAAGGCCGGAAGGTAAGTGTCGACCGAGAACGGCCCCAGCATCGCCAGTCCCGCCAGCACCAGCGCCAGCAACGTGCGGGAGGGGGTGGGCGTGGACGCGGTGGACGGAACGGCGGACGGGCGGTCGAGCATGGCGGTTTTCTTCTTTTTGAGGAAGGAGGAAAGGCGACGCCGGCGGCAGCCGGCGCAAACGTCAGGATACGGGCTTGGAACAAAAGGCGCTGGGCGCCGGCGCTTCGGCACGGCCGCCGCACGGCGGTCCGCCAAGCGCCGAAACCGGCGGCCGGCGGCCACCGGAACATCTGCCCGGTGCCGCGGCTATCGCTTGATCAAGAGGAGTATGGGCAAATTTCGCCCTGTTTTCGCCCGGCATGGGCCGGGTGCAATGGGGGTATGTGGGTGGTCAGGCGCGTACGTCGGCGTCCGGCAGCACCACGTTCACGTCCAGCACCTCCAGGTTGCCCTGGCGGTCGAGCGAGATCTTGATGTCGTCGGCGCTGACCTTGGTGTACTTGGAAATGACCGCGATCAGTTCCTGGTGCAGCGCCGGCAGGAAATCCTGGCCGCCGCGCGCGCTGCGTTCGCGCGCGATGATGATCTGCAGCCGCTCCTTGGCGGTAGCCGCGCTTTTCGGCTCGCGGTTGAACAGGAAAGAGAGCAGGGCCATGGTCATTTCCCTCCAAAGATGCGCTTGAACAGTCCCGGTTTTTCGTGGGTGGCGAAGCGCAGCGGCCGCTCTTCGCCGAGGAAGCGCGCCACCATGTCCTCGTAGGCTTCGGCGACGTCGCTGCCCTTGACATGGATCGCCGGGTTACCCTGGTTGGACGCGTGCAGCACGGTTTCCGATTCCGGGATGATGCCGACCAGCGGGATGCGCAGGATTTCCTGGACGTCGGTGTACGACAGCATTTCGCCGGCATCCACGCGCTTCGGCGAATAGCGGGTGATCAGCAGGTGTTCCTTGACCGGCTCGCCGCCGTTCTTGGCGCGCCGCGACTTGGCCTGCAGGATGCCGAGGATGCGGTCGGAATCGCGCACCGACGACACTTCCGGATTGCTGACCACGATCGCCTCATCGGCGAAGGTCAGCGACATCAGCGCGCCATGCTCGATGCCGGCCGGCGAATCGCAGACGATGTAGTCGAAGCCCATGTCGGCCAGGCCGTTCAGCACGCGCTCGACGCCATCCTCGGTCAGCGCATCCTTGTCGCGCGTCTGCGAGGCCGGCAGGATGAACAGCTTGTCGCAGTGCTTGTCCTTGATCAGCGCCTGCGTCAGCGAGGCGTCGCCATTGATCACGTTGATCAGATCGTAGACCACGCGCCGTTCGCAGCCCATGATCAGGTCCAGGTTGCGCAGGCCGACGTCGAAGTCGATGACCGCGGTCTTGTGGCCGCGCAGCGCCAGCCCGGTGGCGAAGCTGGCACTGGAGGTGGTCTTGCCGACCCCGCCCTTGCCGGACGTGACTACGATGATTTTTGCCACAAAAAACTCCTTCGGAAGATGGAAATTCAGTTGCGGGAATGCAGACCGATGACGGCGACCTCGAGCTCGTCGCCGCGCAGACGCACCTGCGCCGGCTGGTGCGCCAGTCCCTTCGGGAAGCCGTTCTCGAAGGTACGGTAGACGCCGGCGATCGATACCAGTTCCGGCTCCATGTCGAGCGCGAAGATGCGCGCGTCGAGGTTGCCGGAGGCGCCGGCCAGCGCCCGCCCGCGCAGCGGCGCGTAGACGTGGATGCTGCCGTCGGCGATGATTTCGGCGCCGTTGTTGACGGCGGCGGTGACCACCAGGTCGCCGCGCGCATAGATGCGCTGGCCGGCGCGTACCGGCAGGTCGATGATCATCGCCGCCGGTGCCGGTGCCGGTGCCGGTGCCGGAGGAGGTGCCGGCGCAGGGGCGGGCGC
>JBAUJK010000043.1:0-15758 GCA_049683695.1 Burkholderiaceae bacterium | reverse complement strand
ACGGCGCCGACGCGCGTCCCGCTCAATCGCGCCGACGCCGGATCGCGGCGTCTTCCTCGCCCTTTGGCCGCCTGGTTTTCAGCGTCACCAGCGCGATCCCGCCCAGAATCGCCGCCGAGGTGGCGATCAGGTGCAGGCTGATCGCTTCGCCAAGGAACAGGATGCCGCCGAACGCGGCCAGCACCGGCACGCTCAATTGCACGGTGGCGGCGGAAGTGGCCGTCAGTTCGCGCAGCACCGCGTACCAGACGACATAGCCGAGCCCGGACGCCAGCGCGCCGGACGCCAGGCCATAGGCGACGCCGATGCCGTCCAGCGATGCCGACGGCAGCAGCACCAGATTTAGCAGCAGCACGAAAGGCGCCGCGCGCGCGAAATTGCCGGCGGTGGCGGCCAGCGGATCGGCAATCCCGGCCGCGCGCAATGAATACACGCCCCAGCCGACGCCGGCCAGCGCCATCAGCAGCGCGCCCTGCAGCGGCGGCGGCGACCAGCCGGGCAGCATCAGCGCCACCACGCCGCCGGCCGCCAGCAGCAGGCCGAGCGTCTGGCGGAGCGACAGGCGCTCGCCGCGCCACAGTCCATAGCCGATCATCGTCGCCTGCACCGCGCCGAACAGGATCAGCGCGCCGCTGGCCACCGGCAGGCTGACGTAGGCAAATGAAAACGCCGCCGCGTAAACGAACAGCGCCAAGCCGGACAGCCAGCTGCCATCCGGTGCCGCGGAGCCGGCGCGGCGGTGCACGATCAGCCACAGCACCAGCGCGCCGCTGCAGATGCGGATCGCCGAGAAGCTGGCGGCGTCGATGCCGGTCTGGCGCAGCGCGATCCGGCACAGCAGCGAATTGCCGGCAAAGGCCAGCATCGCCAGGCTGGTGTAGAGCAAAATTTTCAGGCGCGGCATCGGATCGGGAGCCGCGCCGGCGGGCGCAGTCCGGTAAAAGCGCTCCGGCGGCAGGCTACGATTCGCGCGCTGTCCGCCAGCGGACCTCGGCGCGGCCACTCATCCCGGGAGCGGATCGGTTGCAACGATTGTAACGACGATGGCCGGCCGAATGTCAGGTACAGATTCGAACCGCCGCGGCTGCTACCATTACCGCTTGCATACGCGCCTTGCCGCAGGGCGGCGAGGCTGCGCCAGATCGATCAAACGAAGAAAGCGGCAATACATGAAAATCGCGACGTGGAACGTCAACTCCCTGAAGGTGCGCCTGCCGCACGTGCTGCAATGGCTGGCCGAGAATCCGGTGGACGTGCTTGGCCTGCAGGAAACCAAGACCATCGACGAGAAATTCCCGGTGGCCGAGATCGAGGCGGCCGGCTACCAGGTCGTCTTCACCGGCCAGAAGACCTACAACGGCGTGGCGATCCTGGCGCGCCATCCGATCACCGACGTCGTCAAGAACAACCCGCGCTATCCGGACGAGCAGCAGCGCCTGCTGGCGGCCACCGTCAACGGCATCCGCATCGTCTGCGCCTATATACCGAACGGGCAGGCGGTCGATTCCGACAAATACCGCTACAAGCTGAAGTGGCTGGACGGCCTGCACGGCTGGCTGATGGAGGAACTCAAGGCCCATCCGCAGCTGGCGCTGGTGGGCGACTACAACATCGCGCCGGAAGACCGCGACGTCCACGATCCGGTGGCGTGGCAGGGCTCGGTGCTGGTGTCGGAACCGGAGCGCGAGGCGTTCCGCCGCCTGTGCGGGCTGGAACTGCAGGATGCGTTCCGGCTGTTCGAGCAGCCGGAAAAGCTGTTCAGCTGGTGGGATTACCGCCAGCTCGGGTTCCAGTTGAACAAGGGCTTGCGCATCGACCACATCCTGCTGTCGCCGCCGCTGGCGGCGCGCTGCAGCGCCTGCGTCATCGACCGCGCGCCGCGCAAGTGGGACCAGCCGTCGGACCATGCGCCGGTGGTGGCGACGCTCGCGCAGGGTGCGTGAAAGCGGCACGGGCTCCCCATACTCCCTTTCAATGCGCCCAGAGGCGGGCGTAATTGTTTTGAAATACATCCATACTCCCTGCCATACCGGCTGAGCCGCGCCGCCGCTCAGCCTTTCCGGTCACTCCGGCGCGGGCCGGAAAGGCAGGCCGGGAAACCCGCCTCCTGCTCGGCCCGCGCAATCGCGCATCGGCCCGGGTTCCTGCTTACGTCATGGCAATTGAGCCACTTCAAACCGTGCCCGTTTGACCCTGGCGCCGGCTTGCATTCGGGCCACGCCAGCCCATGTAATGCAAGGCAACGCGGCGGTCGCCGCCCTTCCGTCTTCCATTCCTGGCCGGAGCGCCGAACGATGCCGATTTCCAGCCTGCTGTCCCGTTTCGACGCCGTCACCGCCGGCTGGCACGGCATCGCGCTGGCGGCGCTGGCGGCGCTGATCGTCGCGCTGCTGGCGCACCGGATCGGTACCGCGCTGTTGCGGCGCGTGGTGGCGCCGCTGCCGTTTTCGCGGCGGCTGGTGGCCTATGGCAACCAGGCCGGGCGGCTGATCGTGTTCCTGCTGCTGCTGCAGGCGATCCTGCGCGGCGCGCCGGATACGCTGGCCGGCATTGATGGCGCGCGCCACCTGAACGCGCTGCTGCTGGTGGCGGCGCTGACCTGGCTCGGCGTGCGCTGCGTGGCGGCGGTCGGCGACACCATCATCGAGCTGAATCCGGCGCACGAGGCCGACAACCTGCGCGCGCGCCGCGTGCAGACGCAAACGCGGGTGCTGTCGCGCTCGCTGATGGTGCTGATCATCATCATCGGCACCGGCGTCGGCCTGATGACGCTGCCGCTGATGCGGCAGATCGGCACCAGCCTGTTGGCCTCGGCCGGCGTCGCCGGGCTGGTGGTCGGCTTCGCCGCCAAGCCGGTGCTGGGCAATTTGCTGGCCGGGCTGCAGATCGCGCTGACGCAGCCGATCCGGCTGCAGGACGCGGTGATCGTCGAGAACGAATGGGGCTGGATCGAGGAGATCACCGGCACCTACGTGGTGATCCGCATCTGGGATCTGCGGCGCCTGATCGTGCCGCTGCAGTGGTTCATCGAGCACCCGTTCCAGAACTGGACCCGCATCAACGCCGACATCATCGGCTCGGTGTTCCTGTGGGTCGATTACCGGATGCCGCTGGCGCCGCTGCGCGCCGAGGCCGAACGGCTGTGCCGCGAGGCGCCGGAATGGGACGGCAAGGTGTGCGTGACGCAGGTGGTGGAAACCAGCGAGCGCGCGATCCAGCTGCGCATCCTGGTGTCGGCCGGCGATTCGCCGCGCGCCTGGGATCTGCGCTGCCGCGTGCGCGAGGGGCTGGTCGCCTTCGTCGGCCGCGACTATCCGGACTACCTGCCGCGGCTGCGCGCCGAGATCGGCCCCGAAGCCGGCCGACCGCCGGTACATGACAGCGGGCCGGCACCGGGCTCCTGAACATACTCCTCATATAGCCGCCACATACTGGACGCTAATCGGCCATTTTTACCGCATACCCCAGACATTAAACAGTCCGCCAGCCGCTAGCGCGATCGCTTCCGGCTGCCCTGCTCGGCAGCTACGTTCAGGGCGACCGCGGCGCGCACCAGTTCCTGAAATGCCACCTCGTCGAGCCGGTCGCCTTCGTACAAATCGATGGCGCGCCGCGTGTTTCCATCCAGGCTGGCATTGAAGAGCCCGGCCGGGTCCGGCAGCGCCGCACCGCGCGCAAAGGTGAGTTTGATCTTGGCCGCGTACGACTCGCCAGTGCAGACGATGCCGGCGTGCGACCAGACCGGCACGCCGGCCGGATTGCTCGGCTTGACCCACTTGCATTCCTCGACGATGTCCGGGTCGGCCGACCGTATCAGCTTTCGCACCGCGCGCAAGGTATCGGCGCGCCAGTCGCCGAGCCGGGCAATCTGTTCGTCGATCTGTTGTGCTGCCGATTCATCCTCGCCGGTAGCCGTTTGCGTCATTCCATCGCCTCCAGGTAGTAATGTGGGCAATCGCCGCTGATACGGGTTTCGTTTCCGCGCCGCCGCTCTTGCCGCCGGCCGCCTAGCCGGCCACTGCCGCCTGGATCTGCTGCAGCGAACTCGGATCCTCGATGGTGGTCAGGTCGCCCGGATCGCGCCCTTCGCACAACGCCTGGATCGAACGCCGCAGCAGCTTGCCGGAACGCGTCTTCGGCAAGAGCGTGACGAAGTGCACGCGCGCCGGCTTGCCGAGCGCGCCCAGCTGCTTGGCCACTACCTCCATGATTTCCGCTTCCTGCGCCTTGCGGCCGGATTCGGTGCCAACCGCGTCGGCATTCTTCAGGATCGCGAAGGCGACCGCGACCTGGCCCTTGACTGCATCCTGCACGCCGACCACCGCGACTTCGGACACGTTCGGATGGCTGGAAATGCTCTCCTCGATTTCGCGCGTGCCGAGCCGGTGGCCGGCGACGTTGATGACGTCGTCGGTGCGGCCCAGGATGAAGTAATAGCCGTCGGCGTCGCGGATGCCCCAATCGAAGGTCGAATACACCTGCTGCGGCGGATCGAACTGCGCGAAGGTCGACCAGTAGGTATTGACGAAGCGCTCGTCGTCGCCGTAGACGGTCTGCATGCAGCCCGGCGGCAGCGGACCGTCGATCACCAGCACGCCCTTCTCGTTGGTGCCGCAGGTGGCGCCGGTCGCTTCGCTCAACAGCTTGACCTTGTAGCCATACATCGGCAGGCCGGGGCTGCCCAGCCGCGTCGGCGTATCCTCGACGCCCTTGGCGACGGTCAGGATCGGCCAGCCGGTTTCGGTCTGCCAGTAGTTGTCGACGATCGGCACGCCGAGCGCGTCGCCGATCCACTGCGAGGTCGATTCGTCCAGCGGTTCGCCAGCCAGGTACAGGGTTTTGAGCGAGGAAATATCGTATTTGGTCATGAATTCCTGCGGCTGCTTCTTCAACACGCGCGCCGCGGTCGGCGCCGAGAACATCCGCGTGACGCGGTATTTCTCGACGATGCGCCACCAGATGCCGGCGTCCGGCGGCGTGGTCGCCAGCACCGGCAGCCCTTCGTAGATCACCGAGCCCATGCCGGCCAACAGCGGTCCGTAGACGTTGTATGAATGGCCGACCACCCAGCCGATATCGGAGGTCGAGAAATACACCTCGCCCGGCTTGCCGCAGAAGATGTAGTCCATCGACGCCGCCAGCGCCACCGCGTAGCCGCCGACGTCGCGCTGCACGCCTTTCGGATTGCCGGTGGTGCCGGAGGTGTACAGCACGTACGACACTTCGTTCGATTCCAGCCAGGTCACCGGCACCCTGGCGTCCATGTGCGCAGCGCGCAGCTCGGCATAGTCGAGGTCGCGCCCTGCCACCCGCGCCATCGGCGCCAGGCCGCGGTCGACCAGCAGCACCGCCGCCGGCTTGTGCTTCGCGCGATTGATCGCATCGTCCAGCAAGCCCTTGTACGGCACCACGCGCCCGCCGCGCGAGCCGGCGTCGGCCGACACGATCAGCTTCGGCCGGGCGTCGTCGATGCGGGTCGCCAGGCTGTTGGCGGCGAAGCCGCCGAACACCACCGAATGGATCGCGCCGATGCGCGCGCAGGCCAGCATCGTGCAGATCGCCTCGGCGATCATCGGCATGTACAGCAGCACGCGGTCGCCGCGGCCGACGCCCTGCGACTGCAGCATCGCCGCCACCCGCTGCACCTCGACACGCAGGTCGGCGAAGCTGTAGACCTTCTCGCTGTTGGTCTCGGTCGAGATCACGATCAGCGCCGCCGCGTCCGGCTGGCTGTCTGCCCAGCGGTCGACGGCGTTGTAGCAGAGGTTGGTGGTGCCGCCGACGAACCAGCGCGCGAACGGCGGCCGCGAATAATCGAGCACCTGCGAAAACGGCTTTTCCCAGTGGATGCGCCTGGCTTCGCGCGCCCAGAAGGTGTCGGGATCGTTGATCGACTGCTGATAGAACTCGGCGTAATGCATGGTCTCCTCCATGTTTCAGTCCTGCGCGGCCTTGACCGTCGCGCTCTTTCTTCCCCGCGCCGGGCGCGTGCCGCCCGGCCACGGCAAACCGTCGTCAGATCACGTACAGATCGACGTATTCGTGCACCGGCATCGCTTCCAGCCGGTCCTGATCGAGCGACACGTCCAGGATCGCGCGCTGCTGCCGCGGCGGGAAGCGGCGCGCCAGGTTGGTGCGGAACTTGGCTTCCAGCAGCGGAATGCCCTCGGCGCGCCGCCGCGCATGGCCGATCGGATATTCGACCAGCACTTCCGGCAGCACTTCGCCGCCATTCAGCTCGACCGTCAGCGCATTGGCGATCGAGCGCTTGGCCGGATCGTGGTAGTCGCGCGTCAGCGCCAGGTCCTCGATGCAGGCGATCTTCGCGCGCAGCGCATCGATGCGCGGATCGGCCGCCGCTTCGTCCTCGTAGTCGGCAGCGGTCAGGTGGCCGTATAGCAAGGGCACCGCCACCATGTACTGGATGCAATGGTCGCGGTCGGCCGGATTGTTCAGCGGCCCGGTCTTGTCGATGATGCGCAGGCAGGCGGCATGGGTGCGGATCGTGATCCGGGCGATGTCGTCGGCCGATCGGCCGGCCTTCTTCAGCGCCGCATGGATTTCCATCGCCGCCTCGACCGCGGTCTGCGCATGGAATTCAGCCGGATACGAAATCTTGAACAGCACGTTTTCCATCACGTAGCTGCCCCATTGCGCGGCCGGGCGCTGGAAGCGGAACGGCCGGCCCTTGAACAGCACGTCGTAGAAACCCCAGGTCGGCGCCGTCAGCACCGACGGGTAACCCATCTCGCCGGTCCTGGCCATCAGCGCCAGCCGCACCGCGCGCGCGGTGGCGTCGCCGGCGGCCCAGGATTTGCGCGAGCCGGTGTTCGGCGCATGGCGGTAGGTGCGCAGCGACTGGCCGTCGACCCAGGCCAGCGACAGCGCGTTCAGGATTTCCTCGCGCGACAGGCCCAACAGCCGCGCGACCACCGCGGTCGACGCCACCTTGACCAGCACCACGTGATCCAGCCCGACCTGGTTGAACGAATTTTCCAGCGCGATGCAGCCCTGGATTTCATGCGCCCGGATCATCGCGGTCAGCACTTCGCGCATCGTCAGCGGCGGCTTGCCGGCCGCCACCGCACTGCGCGACAGCCAGTCGGCCACCGCCAGGATGCCGCCGAGGTTGTCGGATGGATGACCCCATTCGGCCGCCAGCCAGGTGTCGTTGAAGTCCAGCCAGCGGATCATCGCGCCGATGTTGAACGCCGCCTGCACCGGATCGAGCTGGAACTGCGTGCCCGGCACGCGCGCGCCGTTCGGCACCACGGTACCGTGCACCAGCGGCCCCAGCAGCTTGGTGCAGGCCGGATATTCGAGCGCTTCCAGCCCGCAGCCGAGCGTGTCGATCAGGCAATTGCGCGCGGTATCGTAGGCGAGCGCGGAACCGGGTTCCGCGCCCAGCACGTAGTCGGCGATATCGGTCAGGACCGGGTCCCAGTCGGGGCGAGTGGCGTTTTTCATTTCATTTCATCTCATTTCGGACTGGCGAGCCGGCGGCATCGTTCCGTGTCCCCGGGTTAGAAGGCGTCGCCGGGCACGCGCACCCAGCCTTCCATCAATACCCGCGCGCTGCGGCTCATCACGGCCTTGGTCACGCGCCATTCGCCGTCGGCCTGCTCGGCGGCGGCACCGACGCGCAGCGTGCCGGACGGATGGCCGAAGCGCACCGCTTCGCGCGCACCGCCGCCAGCAGCCAGGTTCACCAGCGTGCCCGGAATCGCTGCGGCGGCGCCGATCGCCACCGCTGCGGTGCCCATCATCGCGTGGTGCAGCTTGCCCATCGACAACGCGCGCACCAGCAGGTCGATATCGCCCGCCTTCACTTCCTTGCCGCTGGATGCGACGTAATCCCGCGGTGCCGCGACGAACGCCACCTTCGGCGTGTGCTGGCGCCGGGCGGCCTCGTCGACATGCTTGATCAGGCCCATGCGCAGGGCGCCGTGCGCGCGGATCGTCTCGAACATCGCCAGCGCCGTGGCGTCGCCGTTGACCGCTTCCTGCAGCTCGGTGCCGCTGTAGCCGATCGCGTCGGCGTTGATGAAGATGGTCGGGATGCCGGCGTTGATCATGGTCGCCTTCAAGGTGCCGACGCCCGGTACTTCCAGATCGTCGACCAGATTCCCGGTCGGGAACATCGCGCCGCCCTCGCCTTCTCCCTCGTCGGCCGGGTCAAGAAATTCCAGTTGCACCTCGGCCGCCGGGAAGGTCACGCCGTCCAGCTCGAAGTCACCGGTTTCCTGCACCGCGCCGTTGCTGATCGGCACGTGCGCGACGATGGTCTTCTGGATGTTCGCCTGCCAGATGCGCACGGTGGCGATGCCATTGTGCGGAATGCGGCTGGCGTCGACGAAGCCGTTGCTGATCGCAAACGGGCCGACCGCGGCGGACAGGTTGCCGCAGTTGCCGCTCCAGTCGACGAAGGCCTTGTCGATCGCGACCTGGCCGAACAGGTAATCGACATCGTGGCCGGGCCTGCTGCTTTGCGAAATGATCACGGTCTTGCTGGTGCTGGAAGTGGCGCCGCCCATGCCGTCGATCTGCTTGCCGTACGGATCGGGGCTGCCGATCACGCGCATCAGCAACCGGTCGCGCGCCGCGCCGGGCTGTTGTGCCGCTGCCGGCAAGTCCTGCAGGCGGAAGAACACGCCTTTGCTGGTGCCGCCACGGACATAGGTGGCGGGAACCTTGATTTGGGGTAGGTGGGACATCGGTTCGTTATGGATTGTCGGGAATATCGGGGTTGACCAAGTGCGCGAGCTGCGCCAGCGATTCCTGCCAGCCGAGGTAACACATCTCGACCGGGATCGCCTCCGGGATGCCTTCCTGCGTGATCTGCAATTCGGTGCCGCAGGCGACCTGGCGCAGCAGGACCGTCACGCTGATCTCGCCCGGCAGGTTGGGATCGTCGAAACGGTCGGTGTAGCGAATGCGCTGATTCGGCACCAGTTCCAGGTAGGTGCCGGAAAACGAATGGCTGCTGCCGGTGGTGAAGTTGGTGAAGGACATCTTGTGGCCGCCGCCGACCCTGGCATCGAGGTGATGCACGGTCGCGGTGAAGCCGTGCGGCGGCAGCCACTTGGCCATCGCCGCCGGATCCAGGAAGGCGCGGTAGACGCGCTCGGGCGGAGCGGTCAGCACGCGCTGCAGTTTTACGGTTCCTGTTGCCATGTTCGCCTCCTTTCCGGTCCCTCCCCGTTCGGCGGGGAGGGACTCCAGCTTACGCCGCCTTGGCCGATTCGAGAAAGTCCTTCGCAAAGCGCTGCAGCACGCCGCCGGCTTCGTAGATCGACACTTCCTCGGCGGTATCCAGGCGGCAGGTCACCGGCACCTCGACCCGCTCGCCGTTCCGGCGATGCATCACCAGCGTCAGGTCGGCGCCGGGCGCCGGCTGGCCGGCCACGTCGAAGGTTTCGGTGCCGTCGATCGCCAGCGTCTTGCGGTTGGTGCCGGGCTTGAACTGCAGCGGCAGCACGCCCATACCGATCAGGTTGGTGCGGTGGATGCGCTCGAAGCCTTCGGCCGCGATCGCCTCGACGCCGGCCAGCCGCACGCCCTTGGCGGCCCAGTCGCGCGACGAGCCCTGGCCGTAGTCGGCGCCGGCGATGATGATCAGCGGCTGGCGGCGTTCCATGTAAGTCTCGATCGCTTCCCACATGCGCATCACCTTGCCGTCCGGCTCGACCCGCGCCAGCGAACCCTGGCGCACGCTGCCGTCGGCGTTGCGCACCATTTCGTTGAACAGCTTCGGGTTGGCAAAGGTCGCGCGCTGCGCGGTCAGGTGGTCGCCGCGGTGGGTCGCGTAGGAATTGAAGTCTTCCTCCGGCAAGCCCATCTTCGCCAGGTATTCACCGGCGGCGGAATCCGGCAGGATCGCGTTCGACGGCGACAGGTGGTCGGTCGTGATGTTGTCCGGCAGCACCGCCAGCGGCCGCATGCCGGACAGCGTGCGCGCCCCGGCCAGCGCCCCTTCCCAGTACGGCGGGCGGCGGATGTAGGTGCTCATCGGGCGCCAGTCGTACAGCGGGCTGACCGCCTGTACCGCATCGTCGCGGCGCTCGAACATCGGCACGTAGACCTGGCGGAACTGCTCCGGCTTGACGGCGGCACGCATCACCGCGTCGATCTCGGCGTCGCTCGGCCACAGGTCTTTCAGGCGGATTTCGCGGCCATCGGCCACGCCCAGCACGTCCTTTTCGATGTCGAAACGGATGGTGCCGGCGATCGCGTAGGCCACCACCAGCGGCGGCGATGCCAGGAAGGCCTGCTTCGCATACGGGTGGATGCGGCCGTCGAAGTTGCGGTTGCCGGACAGCACCGCGGTCGAGTACAGGTCGCGCTCGATGATTTCCTGCTGGATTTCCGGATCGAGCGCGCCCGACATGCCGTTGCAGGTGGTGCAGGCGAAGGCGACGATGCCGAAGCCGAGTTGCTCCAGTTCCCGCTTCAGGCCCGCTTCTTCCAGATACAGTTCGACCGCCTTCGAGCCGGGCGCCAGCGAACTCTTGACCCACGGCTTGCGCGTCAGCCCGAGCCGGTTGGCGTTGCGCGCCAGGAGGCCGGCCGCGATCACGTTGCGCGGGTTGCTGGTGTTGGTGCAGCTGGTGATCGCGGCGATGATGACGGCGCCATCCGGCATCCGTCCCGGCACTTCTTCCCATTCGCCGGCGATGCCCTTGGCAGCCAGGTCGGTGGTCGCCACCCGCGCATGCGGGTTGCTCGGTCCGGCCATGTTGCGCACCACCGACGACAGGTCGAAGCGCAGCACGCGCTCGTATTCGGCGTTTTTCAGCGTGTCGGACCAGAGGCCGGCTTCCTTCGCATAGATCTCGACCAGCTTCACCTGCTCATCGGAGCGGCCGGTCAGCCTCAGGTAATCGATGGTCTGCTGGTCGATCGAGAACATCGCGGCGGTGGCGCCGTATTCCGGCGCCATGTTGGAGATGGTCGCGCGGTCGCCCAGCGTCAGCGCCGCCGCGCCCTCGCCGTAGAATTCCAGATAGGCGCCAACCACCTTCGACTTGCGTAGGAATTCGGTCAGCGCCAGCACGATGTCGGTGGCGGTGATGCCCGGCTGCGGACGGCCGGACAGTTCGACGCCGACGATGTCCGGCAGCCGCATCCACGACGCCCGCCCCAGCATCACGCTTTCCGCCTCCAGCCCGCCGACGCCGACCGCGATCACGCCGAGCGCATCGACGTGCGGCGTATGGCTGTCGGTGCCGACCAGCGTGTCGGGATAGGCGACGCCATCCTTGGCGTGGATAACCGGCGACATCCGCTCGAGGTTGATCTGGTGCATGATGCCGTTGCCCGGCGGGATCACGTCGACGTTCTTGAACGCGTGCTTGCACCATTCGATGAAATGGAAGCGGTCTTCGTTGCGCCGGTCCTCGATCGCGCGGTTCTTCGCGAACGCGTCCGGATCATAGCCGCCGCATTCGACCGCCAGCGAATGGTCGACGATCAGCTGCACCGGCACTTCCGGATTGACCAGCGCCGGATCGCCGCCCTGCGCCGCGATCGCATCGCGCAGGCCGGCCAGGTCCACCAGCGCAGTCTGGCCGAGGATGTCGTGGCACACCACGCGCGTCGGAAACCACGGGAAGTCGCGCTCGCGGCGACGGAAGACGATTTGCGTCAGGCATTCGGTCAGGATCGCCGGATCGCAGCGGCGCACTAGGTTTTCGGCGTGCACGCGCGATGTGTACGGCAGCGTGTCCCAGGCGCCGGGCTGGATCGCATTGACCGCGGCGCGCGCGTCGAAGTAATCCAGCTGGGTGCCGGGAAGGAGTTTTCGGTAGGCGGTATTCATGGCTCGATTGAAAAACAGTGGTGAAGCAAACAATCCGGCGGCCGGAACAGATCGGCGCGCCGTCTATGGCCGGGCCGGCCCGGTGCGGCAGCGGGTGGTGCGGTCGGCGGCGGTATCGATCAGCATGCCCTCGTCGCCCTTGATGAACCATTCGAGCTGGCGCGCGCGGTTTCCGTAGCGGGCGCCGGACCCCGACGGCGCCTGCTGCATCGTGACGCGCTGTCCATCGTAGCGCAGCGTGACCGGATGTCCGGCCAGCGGATCGACCGGATAGGCCACGCGGATCGCCAGCCCGCCGTCGCAGACGTAATGGGCGGCGAAATAGGCCGGCCAATCGGCGGCCTGCGCCGCGCCGCCGGCCGCCGCCAGGGCGAAGGCCAGGCAGAGGACGCGGCGCTTCATGCAACGACGCTCACTTGCGCTTGCCGATCGGCACGAACTTCAGGTCTTCCGGGCCGACGTAATTCGCGCTCGGGCGGATGATCTTGTTGTCGATGCGCTGCTCGATGATGTGCGCGGCCCAGCCGGAAGTGCGGGCGATCACGAACAGGGGCGTAAACATCGCGGTCGGTACGCCCATCATGTGATACGACACCGCCGAGAACCAGTCCAGGTTCGGGAACATCTTCTTGACGTCCCACATCACCGACTCCAGCCGCTCGGCGATGTCGAACATCTTCATCGAACCGGCATCCTTCGACAGCTGCTTGGCGACTTCCTTGATCACCTTGTTGCGCGGGTCGGACACCGTGTAGACCGGGTGGCCGAAGCCGATGATCACTTCCTTGTTCTCGACCCGGCGGCGCACGTCGGCCTCGGCTTCGTCGGCATTGTCGTAGCGCTTCTGGATTTCGAACGCGACTTCGTTGGCGCCGCCGTGCTTCGGTCCGCGCAGCGCGCCGATGGCGCCGGCGATCGCCGAGAACATGTCGGAACCGGTGCCGGCGATCACGCGGCCGGTGAAGGTCGACGCGTTGAATTCATGTTCGGCATACAGGATCAGCGAGGTGTGCATCGCCTTTTCCCACAGCTTCGACGGCTTCTCGCCGTGCAGCAGGTGCAGGAAGTGGCCGCCGATCGAATCGTCGTCGGTCTCCACCTCGATACGGCGGCCGTTGTGGCTGTAGTGATACCAGTACAGCAGCGCCGAGCCGAGCGAAGCCATCAGCCGGTCGGCGATGTCGCGCGCGCCCGGCGTATTGTGGTCGTCCTTTTCCGGCACCAGGCAGCCGAGCACCGACACCGCGGTGCGCATCACGTCCATCGGGTGCGACGACGGCGGCAGCCATTCGAGCGCCGCCTTCAGGTTGGCCGGCAGCCCGCGCAGCGCCTTCAGCTTGGCCTTGTAGGCCTTCAGCTCGGCGGCGGTCGGCAGCTTGCCGTGCACCAGCAGGTGCGCGATCTCCTCGAATTCGCTGCTGTCGGCGATATCCAGGATGTCATAGCCGCGGTAGTGCAGGTCGTTGCCGGTCTTGCCGACCGTGCACAGTGCGGTGTTGCCGGCGGTAACGCCGGACAGGGCCACCGATTTTTTCGGCTTGAAGCCGGTCGCTTGGGGTTCGCTCATCGAAATCTCCTTGCTGTTGTGGTCGGACGCGGCTGCGCCGCCCCCTCCTCGATTGGTCATTTGTCGGCGTACTTCTTTTCCAGCTGGTCGAACAGCGGCTTGCCGACCAGGCGCTGGCGCTCGGCGAACGGCGTCACCAGGTTCGGGTCCTCGTCCAGCCGGTGGGAATCGCGCAGGATGGTCAGCGCCTTCTGCATGCCGGCCACCGCGCCCTGCAGCGCGGCATTGGCGTACAGGATGATGCCGTAGCCGAGGCCGGCCAGTTCGTCGGTGCTGAAGATCGGCGTCTTGCCGCCAATCACCAGGTTGACCAGCTGCGGCTTGTCCAGCGCCTGTGGCAGGCGGCGGATTTCGTCGGCGGTCTCGGTCGCCTCGACGAACAGGATGTCGGCGCCGGCTTCGCTGTAACGGGCGGCGCGCTCCAGCGCGTCGTCGAAGCCGTGCACACTGCGGGCATCGGTGCGCGCCATGATCAGCAGGCCGTCGTCGTTGCGGGCATCGACCGCGGCGTGGATCTTGCCGACCATCTCGGCGCAGGAAATCACTTCCTTGCCGCTGAAGTGGCCGCAGCGCTTGGGCGACACCTGGTCTTCCAGCTGCACTGCGTCGGCGCCGGCGCGCTCCAGCGTGCGGATCGTGTGGCGCACGTTCAGCGCGTTGCCGAAACCAGTGTCGGCATCGACGATCAGCGGGATGTCGACCGCGTCGCGGATGCGCGCGGTGTGGTCGGCCAGCTCGTTCAGGCCGATGAAGCCCTGGTCCGGCATGCCGAAATACATGTTGGTGACGCCGGCGCCGGTGATGTACAGCGCCTCGAACCCGAGATCGGCGATCACGCGCGCCGACAGCGCATTGAACGCGCCCGGCACCAGCAGGCCGCGGCGCGCATTGACCTTGTCGCGCAGCAGCTGCTTGGTGGCTTTGGAATTGCTGGTCATGAGTATCCTTTGACGAAATGTTTCACCCGTGCGGGCCCTGCCCCTAGTGCAAGCACCATGCCACCGCGTGCGGCGGCGTGCGGTACCGGCATCAGGCAACGGCTGCTTCACGGAAAGCCTGCCGATTCAGCGACTTGGCGGCGTGCCGGAGAAATCCGGTGCGCCCAGTTGCACCGACAGTGTTTCATATTACGTTACAATCGAAACATTTGAAACACCAGGTGAAACATGGCTTTTCCCCTCTTCCCCGCTGCCGACGGCGACAAGCCGGTGATCTGGACCGTTTCAGTGTCGCGCCTGATCGAGCTGTTCCGCTCGATCACGCTGGAATTCGACGACCGCGCCAGCATCGAGCCGATCAGCCTCGGCTTCGAGGAGGCGGTGGTCCACATCCGCGAGCGGCTGGCGACCGAGCGCTGCGACGTCGTGATCGCGGCCGGCTCCAACGGCGCCTACCTGAAGAGCCGGCTAGCGGTGCCGGTGGTGATCGCCAAGGCCAGCGGCTTCGACTACATGCAGGCGCTCGCGCGCGCGCGCAAGATCACACCGGAGATCGCGGTCGTCAGCTACCGCGACACGCTGTCGGAACTGGCCGACTTCCAGGCCGGCTTCGGCCTGAAGATCGCGCAGCGCACCTATGTCACCGAGGAGGATGCGCGCGCCCAGATCGATGAACTGAAGGCGGCCGGCATCAAGGCGGTGGTCGGCGCCGGCCTGATCACCGACCTGGCGCAGGAAGCCGGCCTGGCCGGCATCTTCGTCTATTCGCAGGCGTCGATCCGGCAGGCATTTGTCGATGCGCTGGAACTGGCGCGCCTGACGCGGCTGGAAGCGGTGCGAGCACGGCTGCCGGCGCCCGCCGCCGGCGCCGCCGAGGCGTTGCGCGCCAAGCACGGCATCAACGACCTGCGCGGCGATTCCGACGCGATGCAGCGCGTGCGGCAGGCGATCGTGCTGTTCGCGCGGTCGCCGGCCACCGTGCTGATCCAGGGCGAGACCGGCAGCGGCAAGGAGCTGGCGGCGCAGGCGATCCACCGCGAAAGCATTCGCGCGCACGGCAACGTCGGCCGGCCGTTCGTCGCCATCAACTGCGGCGCGGTCGCCGAGTCGCTGCTGGAAGCGGAACTGTTCGGCTACGAGGAAGGCGCGTTCACTGGGGCGCGGCGCGGCGGCCACGCCGGCCTGTTCGAGAGCGCCAACCACGGCACGCTGTTCCTGGACGAGATCGGCGAGATGCCGCTGCAGTTGCAGACGCGGCTGCTGCGCGTGCTGGAGGAGCGCGAGATCGTGCGCGTCGGCGGTACGCGGCCGATTCCGGTCAGCGTGCGCATCGTCAGCGCCACCCATTGCGACCTCGAGGCGCGCGTGCGCGAAGGCCGCTTCCGCGCCGACCTGTTCTACCGCCTCGGCGCGCTGCGGCTGGCCCTGCCGGCGC
>JBAUJK010000042.1:0-24734 GCA_049683695.1 Burkholderiaceae bacterium | reverse complement strand
GACGAATGCAGCGACGTCGCCGTGGCGGCCGCCAAGCTGAACTGGTGGCGCGGCGAGATCGACGCACTGCTGGCCGGCGCGCCGACCCACCCGGTGACGCAGGCGCTGCAGCCGCATCTGCGGCCGTTCAACCTGGACGGCGGCCACCTGCAGGCGATCATCGCCGGCATGGAGCTGGACCTGGAGCAGGCGCGCTACGCCAATTTCGCCCGGCTCGAACACTATTGCTGGCACGTCGCCGGCGTGGTCGGCGTGCTGTCGGCCGGCATCTTCGGCGCCACCCAGCCGGAAACGCTGAAATACGCGGAAAAGCTCGGTCTCGCCTTCCAGCTGACCAACATCATCCGCGACGTCGGCGAGGATGCGCGCAAGGGTCGCATCTACCTGCCGATCGACGAGCTGAAGCGCTTCGAGGTGCCGGCCGCCGACATCCTGAACGCCCGTCACAGTGCCAACTTCGAACGGCTGATGCAGTTCCAGGTCGAGCGCGCCAATGCCATCTACCAGGAAGCGTTCGCGCTGCTGCCGGCGGCCGACCGCCGCGCCCAGCGCCCGGGCCTGATCATGGCGGCGATCTACCGCACGCTGCTGGCCGAAATCGAGCGCGACGGCTTCCACGTGCTGAACCAGCGCATCGCGCTGACGCCGATCCGCAAGCTGTGGCTGGCGTGGAAGACCTATGTGCGCGGATAGCGCCGCGCGATGCCGGTGAACGAGGCCCGCCGCGTCGCCGTGATCGGCGCAGGCTGGGCCGGCTGCGCGGCGGCGCTGGAACTGCTGCGGCGCGGCGCGCGCGTCACCGTGTTCGAAGCGGCGCGTACGCCCGGCGGCCGCGCGCGCACGGTCGAATTCGATGGCCTGATGCTGGACAACGGCCAGCACATCCTGCTCGGCGCCTACCGCGACACACTGCGGCTGATGCGCACCGTCGGCGTCGATCCCGGCCGGGCGCTGCTGCGGCTGCCGCTGCAATTCTGCTATCCCGAAGGCGGCACCGGCATGCAGTTCATCGCCGCCCGTCTGCCGGCGCCGTGGCACCTGGCGGCGGCGCTGCTGCGCAGCCGCGGCCTCGAGCGGGAAGACCGGATGGCGCTGGCGCGCTTTTCCACTACCGTGCGCTGGATGGGCTGGCGCCTGGATGAAGATTGCAGCGTCGCCGAACTGCTGCAGCGCTACGACCAGAGCGAGCGCCTGATCCGGCTGCTGTGGCGGCCGCTGTGCGTGGCGGCCCTGAACACGCCGATCGAGCACGCGTCGGCACAGGTCTTCCTGGCGGTGCTGCGCGACAGCCTCGGCGCACGGCGTGCCGCCTCCGACATGCTGATTCCGCGCATCGCGCTGGGCGCGCTGTTTCCGCAGCCGGCTCTGGCCCACGTGGCGGCACATGGCGGCACGGTGCGGCTCGGCTGCGCGATCAAAGGCATCGCGCGCGCCGGCGACGGCTGGCGCCTTGCGATCACCGATGCGGCCGAGGACTTCGACGCCGTCATCGTCGCCACCGCGCCGACCGCCGCCGCCGGCCTGCTGCAAGGTCTAACCGATACCGGCAGCATCGCCGCGCTGGAACATGAGCCGATCACCACCTGCTACCTGCAGTACGCGCCGGAGGTTCGCCTGCCGCGCCCGCTGCTAGCGCTGGAAGAAGACGCGGCGACCGGCCGTTTCGGCCAGTTCGCATTCGACCGCGGCGCGCTCGACGGCAGCCGCCCCGGCCTCTTGGCGGTGGTCATCAGCGCCGCCGGCAATGCCATCGAACAGGGCCGCGACGCGCTGGCCGCCGCCGTCGCCGCCCAGCTGGCCGACGCTCTGCGCCAACCGGCCTTGCAGGCGCCGCGCTGGAGCCGCGTGATCAGTGAAAAGCGCGCCGGCTTTTCATGCCGGCCAGGACTAGTGCGACCGGACAATCGCACCGAGGCCGCCGGCCTGCTGCTGGCCGGCGACTACACCGCCTGCGAGTATCCGGCCACCATCGAGGGAGCGGTGCGGAGCGGCATCGCCGCCGCGCGTCTGGCCTGAAGCCGGCCGGCAGCAGCGGCCGCGCGGCAATCGGCGGGCGCCGGCTAGGAGGCGGCGTCGCGCGCCTTTTCCAGCGCTTCGTCGATGCGCTCGACCGCGATCACCTGCAAGCCTTCGATCTTCTGCTTCGGTGCGTTGGCCTTCGGGATCAGCGCGATCGAAAAGCCGAGCTTGGCCGCTTCTCGCAGCCGTTCCTGGCCACGCGGGGCCGGCCGGATCTCACCGGCCAGGCCGACTTCGCCGAACACCACCAGCCCGCGCGGCAGCGGCTTGTTGCGCATCGACGAATGGATCGCCAACAGTACCGCCAGGTCGGCCGCCGGCTCGGTGATCTTGACGCCGCCGACCGCGTTGATGAACACGTCCTGGTCGAAGGCGGCAATGCCGGCATGCCGGTGCAACACCGCCAACAGCATCGCCAACCGGTTCTGCTCCAGCCCGACCGACAGCCGGCGCGCGTTCGGCAGATGCGACATGTCGACCAGCGCCTGGATTTCGACCAACAGCGGGCGCGTGCCTTCCTGCGTCACCATCACGCAGGAGCCCGCCACCTGCGCGTCGTGCTGCGACAGGAACAGCGCGGACGGGTTCGATACACCCTTCAGGCCCTTCTCGGTCATCGCGAACACGCCGAGTTCGTTGACGGCGCCGAAGCGGTTCTTGAACGCGCGCACCAGCCGGAAGCTGGAATGGGTGTCGCCCTCGAAGTACAGCACGGTGTCGACGATGTGCTCGAGCACACGCGGGCCCGCCAAGGCGCCCTCTTTCGTCACGTGGCCGACCATGATGATGGTGATGCCGGACTGCTTGGCGACGCGCGTCAGCTGCGCCGCGCATTCGCGCACCTGCGCCACCGAACCGGGCGCCGAACTGAGGGCGTCCGAATACACGGTCTGGATCGAATCGATCACGGCGACTTCCGGCTTGTGCTCGGCCAGCGTGGCCAGGATTTTTTCCAGCTGTATCTCGGCCTGCAGCTGCAAGTCGCGGGCGTCGACCGCCAGCCGCTTGGCGCGCAAGGCTATCTGGGCGCCGGATTCCTCGCCGCTGACGTACAGAACCTTTTTCACCCGCGACAGATTGGCCAGCGCCTGCAACAGAAGGGTCGACTTGCCGATGCCGGGGTCGCCGCCGATCAGCACCACGCCGCCGGCCACCAGCCCGCCGCCCAGCACGCGGTCGAATTCCTCGATGCCGGTGCCGAAACGCGGCACGTCGATCGCCTCGATGTCGGCCAGGCTCATCACCGGCGCGCTTTGCGCCAGCCCCTGCGGTGCCGCCGAGAAACGGTTGCCGGTCGCCTCCACCACGGTTTCGACCAGCGTGTTCCATTGGCCGCAGGCCGGGCACTGGCCGGCCCACTTGCTCGACACGCCACCGCATTCGGTGCAGGTGTAATTGGTTTTTGCCTTGGCCATGCAAACGCTCTTTACTGTATGGAATGAAGGAAGCCGCCGCCGGCGCGGCACGGCGGATCCGGCCGCCGGCGCTCCCGGTCGGCAGCAAAAACAGGAGTATGTTGAAAAAAAGACCGGATGACGCCCGACTCAGGCCACCTTGCTTGGGAGTATATTATCGACGGCAATACCGGCCTGTTCCACCCGGACCCGTGGCGCCAGCGCGCACATCAATTCATAGCCGATGGTGCCGGCCGCTTCCGCCACGTCGTCGATCGGCAGCGCGGCGCCCCACAGTTCGACTGCGCTGCCGACACCGGCGCCGGCCACCGGCGTCAGGTCGACCGCCAGCATGTCCATCGATACCCGTCCGATCAGGGCCGTGCGCACGCCGTCGACCAGAACCGGGGTGCCGTCCGGCGCGTGGCGCGGATAGCCGTCGGCATAGCCGCAGGCGACCACGCCGACCGTCATCGGCTGCGACGCGACGAAGCGGCTGCCGTAGCCGACCGCCGCCGGCGGCGTGATACGCTGCACGCCGATGATGCGGCTGGCCAGTCGCATGCCGGCGCGCAGGCCGAACCCGGCGGCGCTGCCGCCGCCCGGCGTGCCGCCGTACAGCATGATGCCGGGACGCACCCAGTCGCAGGCCAGGTCCGGGTGCATCAGGGTCGCCGCCGAATTGCTGACGCTGCGCTCGCCGTCGAGGCCGGCGCTGGCATCAGTGAAGCGACGCACCTGCTCGGACAGCGGCAGCGCCGGATGGTCGGCGCGGTCGGCGTTGGCGAAATGGGTCATCATGCCGATCCGCCGCACCGCTGGCAGCGCCCGCAGCCGCGCATACGCGGCGCGGAAGGCGCCCGGCTCGAAGCCGAGCCGGTTCATGCCGCTGTTCATCTTCAGGTGGACGTCGATCGCCGCTCGCAGGCCGGATTGCTCCAGCATCGCGATCTGCTCGTTGCAATGGACCGCGGTTTCGATGCCGCGCTCGGCCAGCAGCGGCAGGTCGGCGGCCTCGAAGAATCCCTCCAGCAACAACAGCCGTTTTTGCCAGCCGAGCTCGCGCAGGCGCAGCGCGCCATCGACCTCGATCAGCGCCAGTCCGTCGGCGTCGGCGAAGCCGCGCAGGCCGCGCTCCAGCCCGTGGCCGTAGGCATTGGCCTTGACCACCGCCCACACCCGCGCGCTGCCCGCACAGCGGCGGGCGACAGCCAAATTATGCTGCAGGGCAGCGACATCGATCGTGGCGACAAGCGGTCTTGGCATGTGGGCAATGACGAATGTGAAAGAATGATTCCTGACGGATTTTCAATTTTACCCGAGTGCTCCGATCTGGCATTCTGGGTTCTGGCACGTTCAACTTTTCATGGTATAAAGCAGGCCGAAGCCATTTCCTTAACCCTTGACAGATGCGGATGAATCGCGGTTTTTACACCATTATGGCAGCGCAGTTTTTTTCGTCGCTGGCCGATAATGCGCTGCTGATCGCCGCTATCGCGCTCCTGGTCGAAATGGATTCACCGGACTGGATGACGCCGCTCTTAAAGCTGTTCTTCGTGCTCTCCTACGTCCTGCTGGCGGCCTTCGTCGGCGCCTTTGCGGATGCGATGCCGAAGGGCCGGGTGATGTTCATCACCAACCTGATCAAGGTGTTCGGCTGCGGCCTGATGTTCTTCGATGTCCATCCGCTGCTCTCCTACGCGGTGGTCGGCTTCGGTGCCGCCGCCTATTCGCCGGCCAAGTACGGCATCCTGACCGAACTGCTGCCACCGGAAAAATTGGTCGCCGCCAACGGCTGGATCGAAGGCCTGACGGTCGCTTCGATCATCCTCGGCACCGTGATGGGCGGCGCGCTGGTCAACCCGCACATCGCCGCCGCCCTGCTGCAGTTCGACCTGCCGCTGATCGATACCGGCGTCAACACGCCGACCGAGGCGGCGCTGTGCGTGATCGTGCTGGCCTATCTGGTCGCCGCCGCCTTCAACCTGAAGATTCCCGACACCGGCGCCCGCTACGCCCACCAGGAGCGCAACCTGATGCGGCTGGTGGCCGATTTCGCCCAGTGCACCAGCAAGCTGTGGTCCGACAAGCTGGGCCAGATCTCGCTGGCGGTCACCACGCTGTTCTGGGGCGCCGGCGCCACGCTGCAGTTCATCGTGCTGAAATGGGCCGAAAAATCGCTGGCGATGCCGCTCGACCGCGCCGCCATCCTGCAGGGCGTGGTGGCGCTCGGCGTCGCCATCGGCGCTGTCGCCGCCGCCCGCTTCGTGCCGCTGAAGCGCTCGCTGTCGGTGATGCCGCTCGGCATCGCGATGGGCCTGGTAGTGATCGCGATGACGCTGGTGCATACCGCCTGGATCGCCTACCTGCTGCTGCTGGTGATCGGCATGCTGTCCGGTTATTTCGTGGTGCCGATGAACGCGCTACTGCAGCACCGCGGCCACGTGCTGATGAGCGCCGGCCATTCGATCGCGGTGCAGAACTTCAACGAAAACATGTCCGTTCTGACCATGCTGGTGCTGTACGCGATCATGGTAAAGCTGGACCTGAACGTCAACCTGGTGATCGTCCTGTTCGGCCTGTTCGTGGCCGGCACCATGTTCGCGGTGATGCGCAAGCACGCCGCCAACCAGCGCGAATACGATTCGCTGGCGCTGATCGGCGAGCACAAGCGCCACTGACCACCATTCAGGCAGCGAGCGCGGCGATCCGTTCCCGCGCACGTCGGCGCCAGTCGTCCGGCACGATGAAGCCGCGCTCCATCTCCAGCGCCTCTCCGCCCTGCACTTCCAGCACCGCCACCAGCAGCGGCCGGTCGCTGCTGGCGAAATGCAGTTCCAGGGCGGCGCGCAGCGCGGTACGATCCAGCGCGCCGGCTGCCGACATCCTGGCCGGCGCCAGCCAGTCGAGGCGCGGCAGCGGTGCGTAGCGCCTGCCCGGCAGCGCCTCCAGTTGCGCCAGCGGCCGCCAGAAGCCGCGGCAATGCGCGGGATTCAGGCCGGCTGCTGGCGCCGCCTCGATGCCCGGCGGATAGAACAGCCAGCCCTTGACCAGCGCCTGTGCCGCCGCCAGCGGCCGCGCCAGATGCACGCGCGCGGCCGGATGGCAGCCCAGCGCCAGTTGCCGCTGCAGCATCTTGTCCATCTTGCGCTCCAGCATGTCGGCCAGCCCTGGCCCTAGGAAATAGTCGGCGCCATGCGGATCGCCGGCCTCCAGCAGGTAGAACTTGGTGGCGAATTCCCAATGCAGCAGCGCATCGCCGTCGCGCAGCAGGAAATCGAATTCGCCGATCGTCACATTGCCGTCGCGCACCTGCACGTTGTGCGCCATCAGCCAGCCGCGCTGTTGGAAATAGAACGCCATCAACTGTTCGGCGTAGCGGCCGAGCCGCAGGCGCGGATCGGGGTCGAGCCAGTCGTGCAGCGGCTGCGGCGCACGATCCAGCGCCGTCAGCCAGGCGGCGCGGTCGGCATCGGGCGGCAGGCGCGCGATCCTGCCCTGCCAGCGCGGCGCCGCCGCGTCGAGCAGATCGGGGGCGTCCAGCAGCCAGGCCAGCGCGCGCACATGGCGGTCGCGCAGATGATTCCAGCGTTGGTGGAAGTGCGCCTGGAAACCGGCGCCCGGATCAGGCGGGAGCGCCACCGGCATGCGACTCCAGCGCCAGGCACAAGTCGGCCCAGACCTTGCGCTTGTCGGCCGGATTGCGCAGCAGGTAGGCCGGGTGATAGGTGACCACCAGCGGCAACCCGGCGTACTGGTGCACCTTGCCGCGCAGCTTCGACACCGGCGTGTCGGGGTCGACGCCGAGCAGCGAAACCGCCGCGGTCTTGCCGAGGGCGACGATGATCGACGGCCGGATCAGCGCGATCTGCCGCTGCAGATACGGCATGCAGGCGGCAACCTCTTCGGCGGCCGGCGGTCGGTCGCGGCCGGTGGCGTCGGTCGGCCGGCATTTGACGATGTTGGCGATGTAGGCGTTGGCACCGCGCCGCAGGTCCATCGCCAGCAGCATGTTGTCGAGCAGCTTGCCGGCCTGGCCGACGAACGGCTCGCCGCGCAGATCCTCGTTGCGGCCCGGCCCTTCGCCGACGAACAGCCATTGCGCGCGCGGGTCGCCGACGCCGAACACGGTATTGTTGCGGCCTCGGCACAGCCCGCAGCGCACGCAGCTGGACACCGCCGCCTGCAGCGCGTCCCAGTCCATCGCGGCGATCGCCGCGTCCGGTGCCGCCGTCGTGGTCGTCGCGGCGGCCGGCAAGGGCGGCATGTCCGGGTGTGGTGCCGGCTCTTGCAGCGCATCGAAGGCGACCGGTGCGTCGACCGCAGCGGGCTCGATGGCGGCCGCGGCCGGATCGGCAGCGCCGGCCCCGCGCCGCAGCCACAACGGGCCGACGCCGATCTCCTGCAGCAGGCGCGCGCGGCGCGCAGTCATCGTCACAGCACCAGCCTCATCACGATCGCATCCTCGCGCGTCGCGCCGACGGCCGGATAGTAGTTGCGGCGCACGCCGATCTGCACGAAGCCGTAGCGTTGGTAGACCGCGATCGCGCGCTGGTTGGACGGCCGCACTTCGAGCAGGATCGACGCCATCCGGCGACGCCGCGCCAGCATCGCCACCGCGTCCAGCAGCAGGTGGCCGATGCCGCGCCGCTGCCAGGCGCGGGCGACGCTGATGTTCAGCAGATGTGCTTCATCGACCGCCAGCATCAGCAGGAAATACCCGAGCACTTGGCGGCCGCCGTCGCGCAGCACGCGGCTGTGATAGCCGCTGCGCAGTGCGTCGACGAAATTGCCATGGGTCCACGGATGCGAATAAACGTCGTTCTCGATCGCCAGCACCTGCGGCAGATCGGCCTCGGTCATCGGCGCCAGCAACCAGTCCTGGCGGGCGCTGCTGTCGGGCGCCGGAACGACGCTCATGCGTGGCCCCTGGCCTGCCGCTCGGCGGTGGTCAGCGCCACCTGGTTGCGCAGATACAGCGGCTGTGCATCCTGCGGCGCCAGCACCCGTCCCTGCGCCAGCGCCATGCGGCCGAGCGCGGCGACGTCGCGCGCGTGCGGGACGATATCGGGCCGCGCATTGGCGGCGAACGGTTGACCGGCGAACTGCGCCGCATGAGCCGACAGGCCGTTGCCGCAGGCCAGTACCGGGCCCTGCGCGTACACCTGCTGCGGCGCCGCCAGCGCCGGCTCCGCGACGCACATCCAGCCGCTGTCGAGATGGCGGTATTGCGCCCAGTAGACTTCGCCCATGCGCGCATCCAGCAGCGCCAGCACGTCGCCGGCATCGCACTCGGCGCGGCAGGCCTGGGCCATCGCTTCCAGCGTCACCACCGGCAGCAGCGGCAGGCCGGCGCCGAACGCCAGCCCCTGCGCGACGCCGCAGGCAGTGCGCACGCCGGTGAACGAGCCGGGACCGCAGCCGAAGGCGATCGCATCGCATTGCGCCAGCCCGATGCCAGCCTCGGCCAGCAGCCGCTGCACCATCGGCAGGATCGCCGCCGAATGGGTCTGGGCGCCGGCCGATTCCAGCGTCGCGCAGGCATCGCCATGCAGCAGCGCGGCGGACGCCAGTTCGGTCGAAGTTTCGAGGGCGAGGATGATCGGCATGGGCGATATTCTACCGCGCCACCCCGGCGCCTCGGGCCGGCGACACGGTAGAATGCGCGCATGTCCCACTTCATTCTCGACCACGACAACCGGGCCCGCTTGGCGGCGGCGCTGGAACGCGGTGACTGGGTGATCGCCTGCCTGTGCGCGGCCTGGTGCGACAGCTGTCGCCAGTACCAGCCGGACTTCGCGGCGCTGGCGCAGCGCCATCCGGACAAGTGCCTGGTGTGGATCGACATCGAGGACCAGGCCGACCTGGTCGGCGACATCGAGGTCGAGAATTTTCCGACGCTGCTGATCCAGCGCGCCGACACGGTCGCCTTCTTCGGCAGCGTCACGCCCGACGCTCGCGTGGCGGACCGCCTGATCGCGGCGCAGGCGGAAAAATCCGCGGCCGAACTGGCGGCGCAGGCCGGCGCCGACGATCACCAGGACTGCAACCTGCGCCGCCTGCTGGCCGCTGCCGACGGCGCCTGACGCGCACAGCCTCCTTCTCCTCCCTTCCTTTTTTCCGACCGGCACCGTACCGACGGTCGCCACCGCTTGTTCCCGGCATCCGGCATGCCCGCTTGCGCCGCATCAAAATGTACTGCTGCGCGCTGCCACATGATGGATTCTGCCCCCATCTTCCGTGGCCGAGAGCGCATGAAAACCTCCCGACTCCTGCTCCTGTTTGCCCTCGCCTGCGGACTGGTCGGGATCGAGTCCAACGGCGGTCGCCCATCGCGACACGCCGGCGCCGACTGGATGGAACTGGAGCCGCCGTCGTCGGCGGCGGCGGTGCGCTTCCGCCAGGATGGTATCTGCGCGGTGCCGGTACTGACGCCGGCAGCGCCGTTCAAGGGCGGCGCCACCACCGGCGAGGAAGTCACGGTACGGCTGGACACCGCACACAAGACCTATGAAATCCGTATCGATACCAGCATCGCGCCAAACCGGCGCGGCATGCGACGCCAGGGCGCGCTGGTACTGGACCGCAGCGACTGCAGCTACCGGCTGTCGGGCGAACCGGCGGCGCGGCTGGCGGTCAGCAAGGACGGTATCCTGTTCGGCGGCCTCGCCTCCGACGCGCCGGAGCAGGAAGCACTGGAACTGATCGTCGCGTTCAAGAACACGTCGCGCGACCTCAGCGACCTAAGCGGCAACTGGTGGGTGTTCGAAAGCCGCGCGCCGCGGGACCAGGATGCGCCACGCTCCGGCGTCGCCTATGAAGCGCGCATCCTGCCCGACGGGCAGTTCAGCCATTGCGCGCTGAAGGCCGGCGCCGACAGCCGCTGCGGCGCCTATCTCGGACAGATCCATTTCGACGGCAAGGTGTTCGTCAGCCGCGACGAAAACGGCACGCGCGCGACGCTGGTGGTCGGCCGCGTCGGCGCCAAGCGGGTGCCGATCCTGCTGCAGCAGGAAGGCGCCGACGCCGGCATGCGCTTTCTGGCACCACGCAAGAACAAATCGGAAGCGGCGCCGCTGCCGCAGCCGCGCAAGCTGCCGCTGCAGCCGCGGCACTAGCCTCGATCCGAATCGATACTTGCGGGACAACAATTTTTCTGATAACAAGGCGCTTGGTGCCATCCCGGCCATGCCGGCGGCGCCCCCGGCTTCAGTTCGACGTTCACGCCAAAGGCACGCTCGATGATGCAGTCGCGACACAAGTTCCTGCTGGCCGGCGCCACGCACGCGCTGATCGCGCTCGGCGTCGTCTGCGCGCTGCTGCGCTCGGGGCTGGCCGCGCACTGGCTGCCGCTGCCGGCAGAGGAGCTGGAAGCCGCCGGCGACCTGCTGTTCTTCGCCTGGCTGTCATTGCTCGGCGCCTGGCTGCTGCTGTTGCTGGTGCCGCCATCGGAGCGCCGCCGCCGGCAGCAGCGCCAGCCGCACGCCGCGCGCGATACCTCCACCCTGCCGCTGTGGCGCGAACCGGCGCCGGAAAGCCGCTGGCTCGACAGCCACCATGACCTGCGCGACCGCACCATCGAGCCTGCCCATGCCGGGGTCTCCCATCGGCAGCCCGCCGCTGCCGCCGCGCCGCAGGAATGGACGCTGGAACTGCTGCAGGAACTGGAATGGCGGCGCTTCGAACAGCTGTGCACCAGCATGTTTTCGATGCACGGCCTGGAAGCCCGGCACCAGCGGCGCGGCACCGACCACGGCCTCGCGCTGCATCTGTACCGGCGTGGCGGCCGCGAATGCCACGCAATCGCCTATTGCAAGAGCTGGCATGCGCGCCGCGCCGGCGTCGACCGCATCCGTGTGCTGTACGAGCTGATGGTGCAGGAGCGCATCGGTCGCGGCTGCTACCTGACCAACATCCGCTACAGCGACGAAGCGCGCGAGTTCGCCACCGGCATCGGCTTGCACCTGATGGATGGGCCGGCGCTGCTGGCTCGGATCCGGGCGCTGCCAGCGCGCCAGCAGCGGCTGCTGCTGCAACTGGCCACCAGCGGTGACTACCGCCGCCCCACCTGCGCCGCCTGTCAGCGCGAAATGGTGCCGCAACCGTGCGCCGGCGGCGCGCTGTGGCGCTGCTCGGCCTATCCGGCCTGCCGCCACCGGGCTCTGCTGCCGAGCCAGACGCCGGAATTCGCTTAGAGCAGATTCGGCCTGATCTGGCCGCGGTGCCGGCCGGCGTGCGATGATGCCGGCACCGGCTGGTTCATCGGGATCGGCGCGGCGTCATCGGCGGATATCGGAACGCCCGGGGCATCCAAAAGAACAATGGAGTATGCGTGCACAGCGTCCATATGACGCCCGGACTGGCCCATATGGGCAGGGAGTATCCGCGACGCTGCGCCGCCGGCATGATTCCTGACAGGTTTTCCGCCTCATGACCCAAAGCTTCTTCCAGTCCTTCATCCTGCTGCTGCTGGTCACCGATCCGTTCGGCAACGTGCCGATCTTCGTCGCCGCGATGGCGCGCGTGCCGCCCGAGCGGCGCTGGCGCGTAGTGGTGCGCGAATGTGCGATCGCCTTCCTGCTGTTGCTGCTGTTCATGTTCTTCGGCCGCCATTTCCTGACGGCGTTGCAACTGTCGGAAGTGGCGCTGCGCATCGGCGGCGGCGTGATCCTGTTCCTGATCGCGCTGCGCATGGTGTTTCCGCAGCCGGGCGGCTTGATGGGCGCCGCCGAAACGGCGCAGGAGCCGTTCATCGTGCCGCTGGCGATTCCGGCGTTGGCCGGACCGTCGGCGCTGGCAACGGTGCTGCTGTTTTCATCGCACGGCGGCACCGAGATGCTGGTGCACGTGGCCGCCCTGGCGGCCGTCGGCCTGGTGTCGCTGATCGTGCTGCTGTCGGCCGGCCGCATGCAGCGTGTGCTGGGCGAGCGCGTGATGTCCGCGTTCGAGCGGCTGATGGGCCTGATCCTGACCGCGATGGCGGTCGAGATGCTGCTGGCCGGCCTGCGCGGCTACGTGCAGTCGTTGTAATGAAAACGGCCCGGACCGCAAAGAGGCGGACCGGGCCGTGTCGCGTGGCCGCTGGCGGAAGGCGTTACGCCGCCGCCTTCACCTTCTGCCGCCAGGCGTGCAGCAGCGGCTCGGTGTAGCCGCTCGGCTGCTCCAGGCCCTTGAACACCAGGTCGCGCGCCGCGCGGAACGCGTAGGACTTCTCGAAGTCCGGCGCCATCGGCTTGTAGAACGGATCGCCGGCATTCTGGCCGTCCACCACCTTGGCCATGCGCTGCAGCGTTTCCTGCACCTGCGCTTCGCTGACGATGCCGTGCAGCAGCCAGTTGGCGATGTGCTGGCTGGAGATGCGCAGCGTCGCGCGGTCTTCCATCAGGCCGACGTTGTGGATGTCCGGCACCTTGGAACAGCCGACACCCTGGTCGACCCAGCGCACCACGTAGCCGAGGATGCCCTGCGCATTGTTGTCAAGTTCCTGCTGGATCTCGGCGGCGGTCCACTTCGGCTCGGCCACTACCGGCACTTCCAGCAGGCCGTCGAGCAGGCGCTCGATCTCGGCGTTGTTGGCGGACTTCTCCAGCTCCTGCTGCACTTGCGCCACATTGACCTGGTGGTAGTGCAGCGCATGCAGCGTGGCGGCGGTAGGCGACGGCACCCAGGCGGTGTTGGCGCCGGCCTTCGGATGGCCGATCTTCTGCTGCATCATCGCCGCCATCAGGTCCGGCATCGCCCACATGCCCTTGCCGATCTGGGCGCGGCCGCGCAGGCCGCAGGACAGGCCGACCAGCACGTTGCTGCGCTCGTACGACGAGAGCCAGGCGCTGCTCTTCATGTCGCCCTTGCGCACCATCGGGCCAGCGTACATGTCGGTGTGCATCTCGTCGCCGGTGCGGTCGAGGAAGCCGGTGTTGATGAAGGCCACGCGTGCCGCCGCTTCCTTGATGCAGGCTTTCAGGTTGACGCTGGTGCGGCGCTCCTCGTCCATGATGCCGAGCTTGACGGTGTTGGCCGGCAGGCCGAGCAGCTGCTCGACGCGGCCGAACAGTTCGCTGGCGAAGGCAACTTCGGCCGGGCCGTGCATCTTCGGCTTGACGATGTAGACCGAACCGGTGCGCGAGTTGCGGAATTCCGGGCTCTTGCGGTTCAGGTCGCGCAGCGCGATCGCGGTGGTCACCACCGCGTCGAGGATGCCTTCCGGGATTTCCTTGCCGCCGTCGTACAGCACCGCCGGATTGGTCATCAGGTGGCCGACATTGCGCAGGAACAAGAGCGAGCGGCCGTGCAGTGTCACCACGCCGTCCTTGGCATCGGCGGCACCAACGCCGGCGTGGTACTTGCGATCGCGGTTCAGCGTGCGCTCGAAGGTCTTGCCGCCCTTGGTCACGCTCTCGGTCAGCGTGCCTTCCAGGATACCGAGCCAGTTCGCGTAGGCCAGCACCTTGTCGTCGGCGTCCACCGCCGCGATCGAGTCCTCCAGGTCGAGAATGGTCGACAGCGCCGCTTCGATCACGAGGTCGGCCACGCCGGCGGCATCGCTCTTGCCGATCGGCGTGTTGCGATCGATGCGGACATCGACGTGCAGGCCGTTGTTCTGCAGCAGCACCGACGCCGGCGCTGCCGCCTCGCCCTGGTAGCCGACGAATTTCTTTTCGTCCGCGAGGCCCGTCGTGCCGCCGTCCTTCAGCTTCACCACCAGCTTGCCGCCATCCACCGCATAGGCGCTGGCATCGCGGTGCGAGCCATTGGCCAGCGGTGCGATCTGGTCGAGGAAGTCGCGGCCGAAGGCGATCACCTTTTCGCCGCGCACCGGGTTGTAGCTTTCGCCGGAAGCGCCGACGCGGGTCATGCCGTCGGTCTCGGGAATCGCGTCGGTACCGTACAGCGCGTCGTACAGCGAGCCCCAGCGCGCGTTGGCGGCGTTCAGCGCATAGCGGGCATTCAGGATCGGCACCACCAGCTGCGGACCGGCCTGCAGCGCCAGTTCGGCGTCGACGTTCTGAGTCGTGACCTTCACGTCCTGCGGCTGCGGCGCCAGGTAGCCGATCGATTCCAGGAAGCCGCGGTAGGCGGCCTTGTCGCGGATCGGACCGGGATTGGCCTTGTGCCACCGGTCGATTTCCTGCTGCAGGCGGTCGCGCTCGGCCAGCAGCGCGGCATTCTTCGGTGCCAGTTCGTGCACGATGGCGTCGAAGCCCTTCCAGAAGGCAGCGCTGTCGATGCCGATGCCCGGCAGGACCTTGTCCTCGACGAAACGATGGAGGTTGGTGGCGACTTGAAGTCCGTGGCAAGTGGTACGAGCAGTCATGTCTGGGTTCCCTAACGTGAAAGTGAAAGAGGATTACAGCGTCTTGTAGAAATAGAACACGGTGAGGACGGCGCCGACCGTGATGATGAAGCGGCGCATCCACAGCGCCGGAATCCTGCGCGCGGCAGCGGCGCCGGCGTAGCCGCCGATGGTGGCAGTAGCCATCATCACCAGCGTAAATGGCCAGCTGACGGCGCCGGCGATGACGAAGGTGGTGATGGTCACGCTGTAGATCACCGCCGACAGCAGGTTCTTGATCGCATTGATCTCGTGCACGTCGTCATGGCCGGCCATCGCCAGGCTGGCGATCATCAATATGCCCATGCCGGCACCGAAAAAACCGCCATAGATCGACACCAGAAAATGTCCGGCCAGCGCCAGCGGACCGGCACCCGGCTTACCGCTCTCCTGCCCGCGCAGCCAGCGCGACAGCTGGCCGGAACAGGCGAACAGCACGGTGGCGAACAGCAACAGCCACGGGATCAACAACGAAAAAGTGGCGTCCCGGGTCGACAGCAGCAACAGCCCGCCACCGATGCCGCCGATCAGCGATGTGATCCCCATAGGGATCAGATAGCGCTTGTACCGTGCCAGTTCGCGCCGGTACGCCCAGGCACCGGACAGGCTGGCCGGCCACAGCGCCACCGAGTTGCTGGCATTGGCGGCAACCGGCGGCACGCCGGCCGCCAGCATCGCCGGAAACGAAAAGAAAGTGCCGCCGCCGGCCATCGAATTCATCGCGCCGGCCATGAAGCCGGCCGCCGCCACCAGCACGATCTGCCACGCGCTCATGCCGCCTCCGCGCGCACGAAATCGAGTACGCCGTTCAGATCGGCGCTGCTGCCGTGCGGCGTCACGCCCAGTTCCTCGAACGGCAGGCCGGCGCGGTTGACCCAGAACGTGGTGTAGCCGAACCAGGCGGCGCCGCAGACGTCCCAGCCGTTGCCGGAGACGAACAGGATGTTTTTGGCCGACAGTCCGAACACGTCGGGCGCCAACTGATAGGCTTCCGGCGCGGTCTTGAATTTCTTCACCGCATCGACCGACAGGATGTGATGGAAGCAGTCTTCCAGCCCGGCCGCCTTCACCGCTGCTTCCAGCATCTGCGGATTGCCGTTCGACAGGATCGCGGTCTTGATGCCGCGCTCGCGCAATTGCCTGAGCACCGGCGCCGCCTCGGGAAACGCCGGCAGCTTCGCATACTGCCCCATCAGCGCGTTGGTCGCCTCGACCGACAGATCGAGCCCTAGCCGGCGGCAGGCGAACACCAGCGCATCCTGCGTCACTTCCCAGAACGGCTTGTACATCGCGCATAGCGTGCGCAGTTGGCTGTATTCGATCTGCTTGGCACGCCACAGCGTCGACAGCGCCGCGCCCTGGCCGGGATAGAGCCGGTCCGCCAGCGCCGTGATCGAGTGGACGTCGAACAGGGTGCCGTAGGCGTCGAAGGCAATCGCTTGTATCGTCATCGTGAACCGCGGCCGTGAATGGATGAAAAGGTTTGTCAGTCGTATGCGAGCGAGTATATGTAATATTACGCACACCAAATCAACCTAAAACTCACTTGTTCTTTACGAATAAGTCACAAGTGACTTACTCTTGCCTGCATCATGAGCCACTTCAAGCAGCTTGCCACCTTCGTCGACGTTGCCACCAAGGGCAGCCTGTCGGCCTCCGCGCGCGCCGAGGGCGTAGCGCCGGCGGTGATCGGGCGCCGACTCGATGCGCTGGAAACCCGGCTCGGGGTCAAGCTGCTGCAGCGCACCACCCGCAAGCTGATGCTGACCAACGAAGGCACCGCCTTCCTCGAAGATTGCCAGCGCATTCTGGCCGACCTGGAAAACGCCGAGGCTGCGGTGTCCGAGCGCAGCGTCAAGGCCAGCGGCCACCTGTCGGTATCGGCGCCGGCCGGCTTCGGGCGCCAGCACGTGGCGCCGCTGGTGCCGTCGTTCCTGGCCGAACACCGCGACGTGACGCTGACGCTGAACCTGAACGACCGCGTAGTCGACCTGCTCGGCGAAGGAGTCGACGTCGCCATCCGCATCGCGGCGCTGACCGATTCCAGCATGATCGGCGTCAAGCTGGCCGACAACAAGCGGGTGGTGGTGGCGGCGCCCGATTACCTGCGGCGGCACGGCGTACCGGCCTCGCTGGACGACCTGGCGCGCCATAATTGCCTGGCGATCGGCAGCGAAGGCAGCCAGCGCGGCTGGACCTTCCGCCAGAACGGCAAGAATGTGACGCTGAAGGTGGCCGGCAACATGGAATGCAACGATGGCGCAGTGCTGCACGACTGGGCGCTGGCCGGCAAGGGCCTGGCGTGGCGCTCGATGTGGGAAGTGGGCGCTGCGCTCGAATCAGGCCGCCTGGTGACGGTTCTGGACGAATTCGCCGCGCCCGGCAACGATATCTACGCGGTGTTTGCGCAGCGGCGCTACCTGCCGCTGCGGATCCGTGCCTTCGTCGATTTCCTGCGCCGTGCCTATGGCCGGCCGGATTACTGGCGGCGCACCGAAGGATGAATATACTGCCGGCAGTAAATTTCAAGCCGCGCGTGACTATTCCGGAATGAGCGGTTTTTCCGGCATACCCCCATATCCGGTGCATTGAAGCGAAGATCGCGGCCGAAAAAAATCCCCGCCGCAGCGGGGATTTTTTGTGACGGGGCCGAGCTTACAGCGGGTGGATGTTCGACGCCTGCTTGCCCTTCGGGCCGGTGGTCACGTCGAACGAGACGCGCTGGTTCTCCTGCAGCGACTTGAAGCCGCTGGACTGGATAGCCGAGAAGTGCGCGAACAGGTCTTCACCGCCTTCGTCCGGGGTGATGAAGCCGAAGCCCTTCGAATCATTGAACCATTTAACGATACCAGTTGCCATTACTATTCCTATTTCAGTTATTTGGGGCTTGCGCCCGTGAGATCGTGTGAACCAAGAAGGAATGACAGACTGATACTGCACCACTACCTCGAACCCAACGATCGCGCCATTATATACCGGTCGGCTTTTACGGGAATGGAAAAACCCTGAATCGACGGCGGTTTTTCGTGCTGACGCCGGGTTTTTTCCGCACCGCTGCCTTCCTGCCGCCGTCCTCCTTGCACTCCCCGGCGGCCCGGTACGAGTACAAAAATACAAAAATAGTCCGCGCCCGCGCTTGACGTCGATCAACAAACACGGTGGCAGCCAGCAGGCGATTCGACCGAAGGCGGAAAAATGCCTGCCGATCCTTCAGTATCACCGCCGGTTGCCGATATACAACGGTATCGCCTGCGGAGCATGGCATCATCCGAGGACGATCCGCTGCGCGCCAACCGCGCGGTCGGCCCGACGCACAGAGGAAACGCCTGCATGCCGCCCAACGACATCAACGCCCGCGCCGCCCGCACCCTTCCCGCCCTGCTGTTTTTTGTCGGCCTGATCGTTGCCGTCATCATCGGCCAGACCTGGTGGTCGAGCGAACAGGACCGGCGGCTGTCGATCGAATCGGAAAAGGCCAATGCACTGGTGGCGGTGCGCGGTCTGGAAGAACACGCGAGCCAGATCCTGCACGGCGCCGACCGCGCGATCGACGCCGTCATCAACGCCATCCAGGTCGGCGGCGGCGATCTGTTCGCGCAACCCGGCCGGCTGCGGCAGATCCTGCTGCGCGAACAGCGCGACACCGCCTATCTGCAATCGATCCGCTACCTCGACACCGAGGGCATCAGCCAGATCACCTCGTTCGCGCAGGCGGCGGCGCCGATCGACGTCAGCGACCGCGACTACGTGCGCCAGCTGCGCCAGCAGCCGGAGCGTCCCAATACCCTGATCGGCCATCCGGTCAAAAGCCGCTACGACGGCCAGTGGATCGTGCCGCTGGCGCGCAACCTGTACGACGCCAGCGGCCAGCGCATCGGCATGATCGCCGCCTATATCCGGGTGTCGTACTTCGAGGATTTCTACCGGCGCATCGCCAAGGACAACCAGGCGATCGTGTCGCTGTACTCCAACGACGGTTTCGTGCTGGCGCGCTCGCCGTTCGACGAGCAGCTGGTCGATCGCAACGTCGCTGCCACCACCGTCGGCCAGCGCATCCGTGTCGGCGAGCGCGAGGGTTCGTTCATCGACACCTTCGGCCTCGATCGGACGCCGACCCGGCACCTGTTCACCTACCACAAGTTCAGCGACTTCCCGGCGACCTCTGTGTATGCGCGCGACCTGGACGAAGTGCTGGAGCCGTGGCGCAGCCGCACCACGCAACGCATCGTGTTCGCCGCCGTCGCCGGCACCTGCCTGCTGGCACTGGCGCTGCTGCTGGCGATCCACATCCGCCGCCTACACGTATCCACCAGCCAGCTGGCCGCCAGCGAGGGCCGCTACCGGATCCTGTTCGAAGGCGCCAAGGACGCGATCCTGCTGTGGAACCGGCACGGCGTCTACATCGACTGCAACCAGGCCGCGGCCGACCTGTTCGGCGTTGCCGACCGGGACGCCGTGATCGGCAGGAAGGTCGGCGCCTTCTCGCCCACCAGCCAACCGCAGGAAAGCCGCACCGAGGAAGGCCGGCAAGCCTACCTGCGCGCTACGCTGGAAGGCGTGCCGCAACGCTTCGAATGGAGCACGCTGCGGCATGGCAAGCTGTGCCACAACGACGTCACCCTGAGCCGCGCCGAGATCAACGGCGAACCGATGGTGCTCGGCATCTTCCACGACATCAGCATCCGCAAGCGCGCGCAGGCGCTGCAGGACGGCCAGAACAACGTGCTGCATGAAATCGCCGCCGGCAACGAGCTGGACGGCATCCTGACCGCAATCACGCATTTCGTCGAGCAGCATGCCGCGCATTGCCGCTGCGTGATCCTGCTGCTGCACCCGGACGAAACCCATTTTTCCTACGCGATCGGACCATCGCTGCCGGCGCAGGTGGAACGGCTGGCCGGCATGCCGGTCGCGGCCGACATCGGCTGCTGCGGCGAGGCTGTGCTGAGCCGCTGCCCGGTGGTGGTGGAGGACGTGGCCGCCAGCGCGTCGATGCACAAGCTGAAGGACTATACCGGGCCGCTCGATTTCGCCTCCTCGGCGTCGTGGCCGATCATGGGCCGGCGCGGGCAGATACTCGGCGCGCTGTCGCTGCTCTACGTCGAATACCAGCAGCCGGACATCGACGACATGCAGCTGGTCGGCATCAGCACTGACCTGGCCGGCATCGCCATCGAAAGCCGGCGTGCCGAGGAGCGCATCCTGCACCTGGCGCACTACGACGAACTGACCGGACTGCCGAACCGCTTCCTGTTCATCCAGCACCTGGACAAGGCGCTGGCCCACGCGGAGCGCCAGGACAGCCGGCTGGCGGTACTGTTTCTCGACCTCGACCGCTTCAAGAACATCAACGACACCTTCGGCCACGAAACCGGCGACCTGGTGCTGCACGATACGGCCTGCCGCATGCGGCAGGCGCTGCGCGAGCAGGACACCATCGCGCGCGTCGGCGGCGACGAATTCCTGGCGCTGGTGGAAGACTACCGCGACCCGCGCAAACTGGGTGAAATCGCCGAACGGCTACTGGCGGCGGCGGCCGCGCCGTTCAAGCTCGGCGACGACGAATACCGGCTGTCGGTCAGCATCGGCATCGCGATCTACCCGGACGACGGCACCGACACCCAGTCGCTACTGAAGAACGCCGACATCGCGATGTACCGCGCCAAGACCACCGGGCGCGACAACTACCAGTTCTATTCGGCGGAAATGAACACCCACACCGTCGAGCGGGCGGCGCTGGAAGCGCGCCTGCGGCACGCGATCGAACAGCGCGAATTCGTCATGCACTACCAGCCCAAGGTGGACGTCGACAGCGGCCACATCGTCGGCGCCGAGGCGCTGGTGCGCTGGCAACACCCGCAGCGCGGCCTGCTATTCCCGGGAGATTTCATCCCGCTGGCGGAGGAAGCCGGCCTGATCGGCCAGCTCGGAATGCTGGTGCTGGATCTGGCCTGCCGCGACATTGCCGCCTTCGAGCGTGCTGGCCAGCCGTTCGGCCGGGTGGCGATCAACCTGTCGGCGGCGCAGTTCAGCCAGCCCAGCCTGCTGGAGCAATTGCGCGCGACGGTCGCGGCGCACGGCGTGTCGCCATCGTCGATCGAATTCGAGATCACCGAAAGCATGATCATGCACAACCGCGAGCAGGCGACCGAGGTGATGAAGGGCTTGCGCGGGCTTGGCTGCACGCTGTCGATCGACGATTTCGGCACCGGCTATTCGTCGCTGGCCTACCTGAAGCGCTTCCCGGTCAACAGCGTCAAGATCGACCGCTCGTTCATCAGCGACATCCCGCAGGGACCGAACGACTCCGCCATCGTGCAGGCGATCATCGCGATGGCGCACACCCTGGGACTGGAAGCGATCGCCGAAGGCGTGGAAACCGGGCTGCAGTTGCAGACGCTGCAGAAGTTCGGCTGCAACATCTACCAGGGCTTCCACTTCAGCAAGGCGATCCCGGCCGACGACTTCATGCGGATGCTGGACGAGCATCAGCTGGAAATGCCGGCGGCGCGCGGCTAGGCCAGCGGCAGGCCGACGTAGTTTTCCGCCAGCGCGGTGGCGGCTGCGCGCGAGCCGACGACGTAATCGAGTTCGGAGCGCTGCATCCGGTACTGGAACTCGGGTTCGCGGTGGAAGCGGTGCAGCATCGACGTCATCCACCACGAGAAATGCTCCTTGCGCCAGATATGGCGCAGGCAGGTGGCGGAGTACTGCTGCAGCAGTTCGCCGCTGTCCTGCCGGTAGTGCGCGGCGAAGGCGCGTGCCAGTACCTGCACGTCGGCCAGCGCCGCATTCATGCCCTTGGCGCCGGTCGGCGGCACGATGTGGGCGGCATCGCCGGCCAGGAACAGCCGGCCGTACTGCATCGGCTCGGCGACGAAGCTGCGCATCGGCGTCACCCCTTTTTGCAGGATCGGTCCTTCGTTCAGCTTCCAGCCGTCGGCGGTTTCCAGTCGCGCATGCAGCTCGCTCCAGATGCGGTCGTCCGACCACTGGCTCAAATCCTCGTCCGGTTCGCACTGCAGGTACAGCCGCGTGATCTGCGGCGAGCGCATCGAGAACAGCGCGAAGCCGCGCTCGTTCTGCGCATAGATCAGTTCGTCGGCGGCCGGCGCCGCCTCGGCCAGGATGCCGAGCCAGGCGAACGGGTAGACACGCTCGAAGTGGCGGATCACGCCGTCTGGGATCGAGGTGCGCGACACGCCATGAAAGCCGTCGCAACCGGCGATGTATTCGCAATCGATCTGCCGCGCACTATCGTTGTGGCGGAAGCGGATCGAAGGCTGTGCGCCCGGGCTGCCGTCGAAGCCGTGCAGGCTGACGTCCTCGACCTCGAACAGGATTTGGCCGCCGGCGGCCAGGCGCGCGGCGATCGTGTCCTTGACCACCTCCTGCTGGCCGTAGACGGTCACCGCCTTGCCGGTCAGCGCGCGGAAGTCGATCCGGTGCCGGCTGCCGCCGAACAGCAGATCGATGCCCTCGTGCACCAACCCCTGCTGCCGCATGCGCGCGCCCAGCCCGGCCTGGTTCAGCAGGTCGACGCTGCCCTGCTCCAGCACGCCGGCGCGCACGCGCTGCTCGACATAGTCGCGGGTGTGCCGCTCCAGCACGATCGATTCGATCCCCTGCAGATGCAGCAGATGCGACAACAGCAAGCCTGCGGGACCTGCTCCGACGATGCCAACCTGGGTACGCATTCTGCCGCTCCTCATCTCCGATCGATTGTTGGAATTCTTGTTATTTGTGCGATAAACGCACATATAGTTGCTTATCGCACATTGATTCGATACTATGATCTCCGCCAAACACTGTCAAGAATCGCTGCGCGGTTCCGACGGTTGCCATGGTGGATCGTTATACTTTGGGAAAGCCCGGGCGCGGGCGCATCATCAACTCACGGCGGCAGCCGTTTCGATTCATAAGGGGAGACAACCATGAAATTCAGCAGAACGCTACAGTCGCTGGCCGCCGCCGCGATGCTGGCGCTGGCGGCCGGCGCCGCGCACGCCGAAGACACGATCAAGGTCGGGCTGATCGCGCCGTTCTCCGGCCCCTTCGCCGACTACGGCAAGCAGATGGACGCCGGCATCAAGGCCTACATGAAGCTGCACGGCGACAAGGTGGCCGGCAAGAAGATCGAGATCATCATGAAGGACACCACCGGCCCGGTGCCGGAAGTCGCCAAGCGGCTGGCGCAGGAACTGGTGGTGCGCGACAAGGTGGACTTCCTGGCCGGTTTCGGCCTGACGCCGGAAGCGCTGGCGGTGGCGCCGGTGGCCGAACAGGCGAAAAAGCCGATGATCATCATGAACGCCGCCACCTCGGTCATCACCACCAAGTCCCAGTACATCGCGCGCGTGTCGATGACGCTGCCGCAGATCTCGGCGCCGATGGGCAGCTGGGCGGTCAAGAACGGCATCAAGAAGGCGGTCACGCTGGTGGCCGACTACGGCCCCGGCATCGACGCCGAAACCGCGTTCAAGACCAACTTCATCGGCGGTGGCGGCGAAGTGATCGAGTCGATCCGCGTGCCGCTGAAGAATCCGGAATTCGCTCCCTACATCCAGCGCATCAAGGATGCCAAGCCGGACGCGGTGTTCGTGTTCGTGCCGGCCGGCGAACAGGGCATCGCCTTCATGAAGAGCTACCGCGAGCGCGGCCTGGCCGAAGCCGGCATCAAGGTGATCGCCACCGGCGACCTGACCGACGACCACGTGCTGAATTCGATGGGCGACCCGATCCTCGGCGTCATCACCACCTTCCACTATTCGGCCGACCACAAGTCGCCGGAAAACGCCAAGTTCCTGAAGGCCTTCGCCGACGCCAATCCGAACGGCGGGCGGCCGAACTTCATGGCGGTCGCCGCCTATGACGGCATCGGCGCGATCTACGACGTGGTCAAGAAGCTGAACGGCAAGATCGACGGCGACCGCGCGATGGCGGTGCTGAAGGGCATGAAGATCGACAGCCCGCGCGGCCCGATCTCGATCGATCCGCAGACCCGCGACGTGATCCAGACCGTCTACGTGCGCAAGGTGGAAAAGGTCAACGGCGAACTGTACAACGTTGAATTCGACAAGTTCCCGGACATGAAGGACCCGGGCAAGTAAGCCTTGCCTGCCGGTCGGCAGCAGCCGGCCGCCTGGTCAGGACCCGCGGCGCCGGCGCACCGCGGGTTTTTTCATGGCTGGCGCGAATGCCTCGGCGGCGCGCTCGGAAACGGCATACTCCCTTGATATGCCATCTATTCCGCTTATAAACAATGCGGAAACGGCACATACTCCCAAAAGAATAACCGATGTACAGGGGTGCGGCCGCAACCTCAGTCCAGCCGCTCGACCCGCGCCTGCACGTGCAGGTTGCGCCCCGCGCCCCAGCCGGCCGCCAGCGCACCGGCCGAAATCGCGACAAACAGCAGTGCCGCGCCATGCCAGTTGCCGGTGGCGTCGTGCAGGATGCCGACCAGAAGCGGCCCGAACGCCGCCAGCACGTAGCCGAAGCCCTGCGCCATGCCGGACAATGAAGCGGTGGTTTGCGGATTCGGCGCGCGCAGCACGATCAGCGTCAGCCCGATGCTGAAGGTGCCGCCCTGCCCCAGCCCGAGCAGCACGGTCCACAGCCAGACGCTGGACAGCGGCGCGTAGACGCAGCCGAGCAAGCCGGCGACGGTCAAAAGCAGCACCAGCACGATGGCGGCGCGCTGGTTCGACCCGCGCATCGCCAGCCAAGGCCCGGCCAGCGAGGTGATCAGCTGCATGCCGATCGACAGCGACAGCGCCAGCCCGGCCGCCAGCGGCACCATGCCGCGGTCGATCAGGATCGTCGGCAGCCAGCCAAACACGCAGTAAGCCAGCGCCGACTGCAGCCCCATGAAGCAGGTCACCTGCCACGCCAGCGCACTGCGGTACATGCCGTGCACGCGGAAGCGGCCGGCGGCGGCGCGCTGCGCCGGCTGGCGCAGCTGCGGCCACCAGGCCCAGGCCGCCAGC